>DUZM01000013.1 GCA_013349485.1 Candidatus Hydrogenedentota bacterium
CGCCCGAGCACTGGTCGGCCTTTGCTTGCTTTTCTTTTTCGGTTCTGGCCGCTTGGAGGTAGGTTTGTGGGAGAAACGCTGAATGCAGATGGCACTTTGAGCGAACAGCTCGAATATGTGCTGAGCCGCAGCGCGTTCTATAAAGAGAAGTACGCCGGCTGCGGCATTACGTCTGAGAACGCAGCCAACCGTTTCTCTGAGCTACCGTTTACAGAAAAGCAGGAATTACTTGACGATCAGGAAGCGCATCCGCCTTTCGGCGCCAATCTCTGCGCCGAACTGGCCGAGGTCCAGCGGATTCAGAAGACGTCCGGAACGTCCAATCGCCCCGTCCTTATTGCATTGACCCCGAAGGACATCGAGACCACAGTGAGCGTCGGCGCAACATGTTTTCGCGCCGCCGGGCTCGAGCCGACCGACGTCGTCGTTCATTGTCTCAACTATTGCCTCTGGATGGGCGGCTACACGGATCACCAGAGCCTTGAACGAACCGGGGCGACGGTCGTGCCCTACGGCGTGGGCAACACCGTGGGTCTCGTCGAGTTCATGTTCCACGCCAAACCTACAGCCATTCATTGTACGCCGTCCTATCTTGCCAAACTCGAGGCGGTGCTTGCCGAGCAATTCGGCGGCGCTTCACCAAAGGAATTTGGACTCAAGAAGGGCCTGTTCGCCGGCGAAGGCGGCCTCCAGTATCCCAATTTCCGGCAACGCATCGAGGAGAAGTGGGGGTTGTGCGCCATCAACGCAAACTATGGCGTGTCCGAAGCGTTGAGCATGATTGCCGCGGAATGCGCCGAGCGCGACGGACTCCATTTTATGGCGGGCGACGCGCTGCTGCCGGAGTTGATTGACCCGGCCACGACCGATCCAATCCCCATCGAGACGGGCGCGCAAGGCGAGCTGGTCCTCACCAACCTGTGCCGGCTAGCCCAGCCGCTGATCCGGTACCGCACGCGCGACGTTATTTCGGTGGTACGCGCCGAGCCGTGCGACTGCGGCCGATCGAGTTTTCGGTTCCAAGTAACCGGCCGGAGCGACGAAATGCTGGTAGTCAAGGGGATCAACGTGTACCCGAGCGCGATCCGTTCCGTCATTGACGGTTTCCCCGACATGCTGAACGGCGAGTATCAGATTGTCGTCAGCGCCACGGAACCTTTGGCCGAAATCGCCGTGAAAGCAGAACACGTTGCCGGACTCTCCCCCGACGCCCTCGAAAGTCTGGCGACAACGCTAGGCCAGAAGATTAGACACGTAATCAACATCGCGCCCCGCGTCGCCTTGTGCAAGGAAGGCGAATTGCCGCGCACCGAGGGCAAGACGCGTCGCGTCGTGCGTGAGGCGAACGACGAAAAGATTGGCATATGAGGCATGGTGAGCTCAGTCGTGACTTCAATGATAGAACGGGGTATTAAAGGGAGCGTGACCCATTGCGATTGCCGGTGCGACGGTGCGACAATGAATGAAGCACGTGGGCCTTGGGGGATCCGGAGGAAGCGAATTGATGGCCTACAGTCTCATGGGAATTGAGTCCAACCTGGCCAACAAGGGGTGTGAACGAGTAGAGCTCCTGCACCAGGCGAACGGCCGCAGGTCCGCTTTTGTCCGTCAGGATGAGGAGACCTGGCATGTTCAAGACTCGGAGTCTGTGTCTTTGCACACTGCCGAGCTTCAGGAGCGGCTTGTGGCGAATTTCGGCCTGAACTACGATAGGCTTGTCTGCAGATTTTCGGACCACGAGGTCATGTATACCCTCAATCAGGGCGAGGTCAACATGACACACAAGCCCCTATCGCAAGAAGCAAAGTCCGGGGCCGCACGCAGAGAATGGAAGGCTCTCACCGATGCCCTAGGCATACCGAGGTCCAAGCGGAGGCACAAACTCAAGCAGGCCGAGCAGTTCGCTCACATTGTAAAGGAAGGCCTGGATAAGGCCGACAATCGTGAAGTGCGCGTTCTGGATGTGGCGTGCGGACGAAGCTACTTGGGCTTCGTACTCTGCCACGTGCTCTTCGCAAGCGGCTTCCGTCCGTGGATGCATGGGGTGGATGCCGACCCTGTGCTGGTTGATAAGTGCCATGACATTGCAGGGGCGCTGGGCTGGCGGGACTGTGTCTTCGAAGTGGCGAATTTGGAGCACTACGCCGCCGAACCGGGCAGATACGATGTGCTGGTGTCGCTCCATGGGTGCGACGCCTTGTCAGACGAGGCAATTCGGATCGGGGTCGACGCGAAGATACCTCTTCTCTTCGTGGCGCCGTGTTGCCAGCAAGAGTTGCGAAGGACATGGGGGCCACATCCGCTGCAGTGGATCAGGTACTATCCGGTCCTGGAGGAGCGACTTGCTGACATTCTGACGGATGGCTTTCGAAGCCTGGTCCTGGAAGCAATGGGATATCGAGTCACGGCACTGCGGTTCGTCGCCCCAGACGTGACTCCCAAAAACCTGTTAATTCAGGCGAAGATGGTATCGCGGCCATGTCGTGATCGTGCCGCTGAGGCGAAGGAATTCCAGAGGCTCTTCTCGGTACAGCCCAGGTTATCATCACTTCTAGACAGAATTGGATAACGCTTCAAGGCGAGGCGAAGCGAGACGTTGGCGCCTTCCCATGTCGAGCATGTGCCGCTGTCTCCTCGCCTGTTCTGGACATTGCCAAGCTCGTATAGACGCGCGCAAAAGGGAAAGAGTACGCTCAAGAAATCCGGTTTTCTGGCCGAAAAACCGAAGAGGAGAACACGATGTTTCGCAAACGACACGATACCTATCTGGCGTCCGAAATCGCCGGGTTTTTAGGCCGGGAGTTGCGCGGAGAAGACTGCGAGATCGAACGTGTGGCCTCGATCGAGTCCGTAACCAACAATTGTCTGGTGTTCTTCAGCAAGTTCATCAACGCGAAATTCGATCTGCGCGAAGAGACGGCCATTGACCTTGACAAACTCGCCGAATACAGCGACGTCCTTCTGATCAGCGAACCCGAGAACTGCGACAAGGTCCGTTGCGCGTCCATCCCGTCGGACCACCCGCGTCTGGACTTCATCAAAGCACTCACCCAATTCTTCGTGAAACGACCTGAGCCGGAAATTCACGCGAGCGCCGTCATCGAGCACGGCGCCGAGATAGGCGAGGATGTGCTCGTGGGCGCCCACTGCTACATCGGCCCGCGGGTGCGTATCGGCGCCGGAACGGCCGTGTTCCACAACACAGTCATTATGGGTGAGGTCACAATCGGCAACGATTGTGTCATCAAACCCAACGCCACCATCGGCAGCGAAGGGTTCAGCTTTGTGTTCGACGAGAACGCGCTGCATCATTTCCCGCAGATCGGCCGCATTGTCATCGGCAATCATGTATGGATCGGTTCGAACGTATGCATCGAACGCGCGGCGCTTGATGAGACCCGCATCGACGACCACTGCAAAATCGACGACCTCGTCCAGATCGGCCACAATGCGAACATTCACGAGGCCTGTCAGATCACGGCCGGCGTCATCATCTGCGGCAGAGTGGTGCTCGAGCCCGGATGTTGGGTCGCGCCCAACGCCGTGATTGACAACGGCGTCCGCGTCGGCCACGATGCCCTTATTGGAACCGGTTCCGTGATCCGCAAAGACGTCGAGCCGAACACCGTGGTGGCGGGCGTGCCGGGCCGCGTGCTGCGGAAACGCTAAGAGGAACGGAGCATGGCTGAAGTTCGACCGCGCGTCGAGTTCAAAGAAAAGCTTTCGCCGTTTCTGCGTCGGAAAATCGCCGAACTCACGGATCAATACGACGCGTTGTCCCCCGTTGTCAGGAAGCTCACGCGCCAATATCTCGCCGATCCCGCTGAGCGGCACATCGATGAGGCGCTCGAACGCCGCCGCCACTACGACGCGGAAATGCCCACGGTGTACGAAGGGAAGCCGTTACACGGCCTCGAACGGCTCTACCGCCGCGTCATCCTCATCGAACCGACCACCGTGTGCGCAGCGCATTGCCGCTACTGTCTGCGGGCGCATTACGAGCCGCTCCATCTCCGCGAAGATGAACTGCTGCTTCTCGCGCGGTACTGCGGCGACGAAGCACACTGCCGGGAGGTTCGCGAGGTGCTCATCACCGGCGGCGATCCGCTCATGATACCCACCCGCCTGAACTTCCTCATCGACGCCTTGGCCGAGCACGCACCCAACATCCGCCATATCCGCGTCGGTTCCCGCGTGCCGTTGCAAGCCCCCGAACGCGTTGAAGAGGACATCTTGCACGCCTTGCGCAAGCGGCCCGCGCTCCAAATCGAGATTGGAACGCACGTGAACCACGCCGTCGAGTTGTTCCCGGAAGTCAACGCGGCGTTTCACAAGCTCCAGGATGCCGGCTGCCGGATCTACAACCAGTCGGTGCTGATGCGCGGCGTCAACGATTCAATCGAAGACCTTGTCGAGTTGTTCGACGCGCTACGGGCGCTCTGGATCGAGCCGCATTATCTTTTCCACTGTGTGCCTATGCAAGGCATGGCGCATTTCCGAACGACGCTCGAAGAAGGCCTCGAACTCACCAGAGCCCTCGTCATGAGCGGTGCCGTATCCGGCCGCGCAAAACCCATGTATACCGCTATGACCGATATCGGGAAGATAACGTTGTATCAGGGCACCATCGTCAAGCGCAAGGGCCGCCACGTCTTGCTCCAGTCCAACTACGCCGTCGAAGAACGGATCCAATGGAACCCGCAATGGGCGCAACCCGACTCCGTCGAGATCGATCCGCACGGCCGGATGCGCGTGTGGTACCTCGATGGGGAGAACGGGGCCGCCCGATGAGCTGCCGGTGCTTCGAGGTCGCGTTCCGGGGCGTCTCGAAACTGCTCGGGGATGGCGCGCCGGTTTTCCTGGCGGCGGAGATCGGCCTCAACCATAACGGCGACCTCGCGTTGGCCAAGGAATGCATCTCGGCGGCGGCCGCCGCCGGGGCCGACGCGGTGAAGTTTCAGAACTACCGCACCGAGGATTTTCTCCAGGACGAGAGCCTGATGTATACGTACGTCTGCGACGGCGAGACGGTCTCGGAACCGCAATACGCGATGTTTAAACGGTGTGAGCTGTCATTGGACGACCTATCCGTCCTGGCCGACTACGCGGCAGAGGAAAAGGTGCTTTTCTTCTCGACCCCCTCGGGAACAACGGGCGTCGACGATATCATGCGCTTGGGCTTGCCCCTCATCAAGAACGCCTCCGACAGTCTGGGCAATCGTACGCTGTTACGAAAAATGGCGGCGACGGGCCTCCCATGCGTCCTATCCACCGGCATGGCCACGCTTGACGAGATTAATACGGCGGTGGACGTGTTCCGCCAAACCGGCAACGACCAGCTCGTGCTGGCCGTCTGCACATCGCTGTATCCCACGCCTTCAGAACAAGTCAACCTCCGCCGCATTGCCACACTTTGCGAAGCCTTCCAGTGTCCCGTCGGATTCAGCGACCACACGGAAGGCATAGCCGCCCCCGCGGGCGCGGTCGCGCTGGGCGCTGTGTACGTCGAAAAGCATTTCACCCTCGATAAGACACTTCCCGGGCCCGACCACCGCTTCTCCGCCGACCCAATGGAGTTCCAGCAGTTGGCCGAGGCGGTGAGAACCGTCGAGGCGGCCTTGGGTTCCGGCACAATCGGGCCAACCCCAAGCGAAACCCAAGCGCGCGCACAATTCGGGTTCTCCCTGTGCGCGGCACGCGACCTCGAAACGGGCCACGTGCTCGCCGAACAGGACATCGCCTTGTACCGCCCCGGCACAGGCCTGCCCCCGCAGGCCGAAGAACGCATCGTGGGCCGCGCCCTCCGCAACGCCGTCAAGAAAGGCCAGCAATTCACCTTGGCAATGTTCGGGTGAACGCCTGGTAAACCCCCCGGCCCGGTGCTGGCGTTGGGCTGCCAAGAAAATTCTTTACAAAACGCCGCCAAAAGTATAATAATAAGGCGGAGCCACTAGAGGGCACTTGTCGGTCGCGCGGCGACCGCCGCGCCGGCACCGATTGCCGACGTGGCGGGCGATATAGTGTCTGGCGACGGCAAACCTCGAAGCGGAGGCCGTATGGAGAACCTAGTCAAGACAGACGCCGATCTGCGCGAGGAACTCGAGACCTTGCGCGCTTGGGTGAAAGAACTTAACCCCGCCGAGGACGCGTCGCGTCTCCGCGCCATTGCCGCCACGGCCGGCGCGATGGCCCACGACATCAACAATCTGGTAGGCGCCATACTCGGGAACGTGGCCTTGCTCCGCACGGAGCTTGGCAAGGACTCGAACACGGCGGCCATGCTGGAATCGATCGAAGAGGCGGCCGAGAAAGCCGCCGAAGTCGTCCAGCGACTGCTCGCGTTCACGCAGCAGGGTCCGCAACGGCTTGAGCGGGTCAACCTTAACACGATTGCCTATCACATGCTGCTCGTGGAAGAACAGGAGTTGGCCCCGCGCATCCGCATATCGCGCTATGTCGATCCGGACCTGTGGGATGTCAACGCCGACTATAAACAACTGACCCAGATGGCAATCTCATTGGCGAGAAACGCCGTCGAAGCCATCCAAAACGAGGGGCGCATCATTATCCGAACGCGCAACCTTGAGCTCGACGAGCAGTTTGCCCCGGAAGGTTCCGGGCTGACGAGCGGACGGTACGTCCTTCTATCCGTCGAGGACAACGGCGTGCCAACTGCCTCCGAGACGCTCGCCAAGGGCCTCGAGCAAGGCGAGCGGGCCGCCCCTGCCCAAGATCCGCTTGCCCTGGCGGCCGTGTTTGCCATGGCCAAGGAGTATCAAGGCTACTTGACCGTCAAGAGCGAACAGGGCCAGGGGAACGTATGCCAAGTCTACCTGCCAGCGTGCCGTCGAGAGGAGAAGCCGCTAGTGCTGGATCGAGGCGAGGCGCCCGTGGGCACGGAAACGGTTCTTATCGTTGATGATAACCAGGCGATCCTTGACGTGATCGAAGCGGCCCTGAAACGGCTAGGCTACCGAACATTGCGCGCGAAAGACGGGCTGGGCGCCATCGAGATTGCGCGCACGTACGAAGGCGATATCCACCTGACCCTGCTCGATATGGCTATGCCCGCCATGGGCGGCGTCGAGGCCTATCCCGAACTCAAGCGAGTCCGCCCCGATATGGCCGTAATCGTCTGTACAGGCATCGAAACCGAGGCCGCCTCCGACGCCCTGCTCGAGGCCGGCGCCAACGCCGTGCTACACAAGCCGTTCCGGCCCTCCGTTCTCGCCCACGAAATCCGACGGGTGTTGGATTCCGGTGTTTAGCTGTCAGCGCTTTGCCTTCGCATCGCACACGCGGATGTAGGCCAGTGCCAGCACCGCGCCGATGAGGTCCGCCACGAGGTCCAAGGCCGTGTTCTCATAGCCTCCGACGCCCGTCTCCGGAACCAACACGACCGCGAGAAACTCGACTACCTCGTTTAACGCGCCCACGCCCAGCCCGGCCATTACAACAACGATGGACAGGGCCGTCCACTGCTTCAGGTCGGGGCGCAGCAGCGGCTTCAACAGGTGATAGATGAGCAACGTGGCCACGCCAAAGCCGATGATGTGGACAAGCTGGTCAAACCGAAACACCGGATACGTGTCCGACAACGGGATCAGCATTTGCCCGTACAACACCTTGTCGCCGACGGGAATCCCCCCGCCGCACATGTGCAGCAACCCCCACAACGTCAGCCCCCACAAGATCCCGTTCGTATACCGCACCCGCTCATTGGTGAAGAGAATCAGCACGAAGAAGACGACGATCACACCAATATACAACAAAAACTCGTAATTCTGCCGGGACGCATAGAACGCCGCAAAACCAACTAAATAAGAAAGGTTGAGAATCAGGATCGGCCACTGGTCCTTGCGGATGGTCAAAGTGCTCCTCCGAGTCTTCCGGCGTTCATCTTTCAACCGTAAACGTCCAGTCACCCTCTGTCCAGGCCTTTTTCGCTGATTCGGCTTCAATGCCGCCGTCATCCTCCAAATCCGGGCCTATCGTGTAGACGACGTATCCATGCTCGGTGCGTGTGTAGCGAAGCGGGTTCCCGTCATAGGCGTCGATAGGCACGGAGTCGAGATAGGCCGGGACCAGATCCGCGAGGGACTTCGGCAGCCGGTGGTTCTTAAGTCGGTAGCGCTCGATTGCAAGTACCGTCCGCGCAATGCGCAATTGGATGATGCCGCTATCATGGACCTGTACAGTTCCCATGAGTCGCGGCAAGGTGGCTCGGGACAAGCCGCCCTGCCACATCGAGATGCTCTGAATGTCGTCTTCCGCTTCGCGGGCCAGTGCCAGCCGGTTGACGGGAGGTTCTGAACAAAGATCAACAAACCGTCCCATTATTCCCAGATAGGTGCTGCAATCAAGATCCCAGTAGCCAAGACGCTTCAGGTAAGCAACACCGGGCTCAAGACCACTCAACGGATACGCAGAGCCGTAGGCCGATTCGAGACCCTTTGACATAGGACGAAACGCCTGACCGATAACCATACATCTTTCTCCAACCATGAACTTCAGCAGTCCCTCCGAAGTCTCTTCGCTCGCAAGCGCTGCGGCAAGACTGGCCAGATGTATGTCCTCAAACTGCACATGATTCAATGTCCGCTCGAGTCCCGCAATCGACGTATTGTGAAGCGCGATACGTACCAACTGCGAGATGAGAAGCGGCTCATTCTTGAGCGTGCGACCAAGCAGGATCGCGTCCATCAATGATGCATAGGCCGCCTCGGCAGCGCCTTGCTCAACGTGAATCAATGCGTCCAGGACAAGCAATTCGGTGAGTGTTCGCAGCCCTGCGCAGTGCCCCAGACCGACCTCGAAACCTTCTGTCAAGTCGATAGGGAAGCGGCATTGCTCCATCTCGACTGCTTTGTGGACAAATGCGAGACACACCTGGTTGTGGTCGAGCAATTCAGCGGTGGCTCGTTTCACTTCATCAGGCAGGCGCTCGGTGCGATGCGGCAACTCCAGCTCTCCCACCAGCGGAACCATCGGGGCTGGGGCATTGAGCTTGTAGGCTGCCTCAAAGGCCTCTTGAATTGCCAACGCCGCGTTGTCTTCATCGGGCACAGGCGGGTACCACGCGTCGAGTTCCTCGAGCGTAACCGGCAAGCCCGCTTCGCGAATGGCCGCGAGTTGCGCCTCGACTTCCTCGGGAGCCTTGGACAGGCGATAGAAGAATACGGAGACAACCGTGCACAAGACCACGAGGAGCCCAAGCATCAGGGCCGACACGACGCCGCAGCCAATTACGAGGAAACGGGGGAGGCGTTTATGGTTCCGTGTTGATGCCGGTAACTGTACGGGCTCGTCTTGGTGCATGAGCAAATACTGCCCTATTCATGTCAGCGGAAGCAAGCGAGACCTGGGCAATCGCATCACGTATTCTCTATGGCAAGCGCCTGCGCATTGGTGGAATACGCTGGGCTTGGCAGTGGTAGGGTCGCGTTCCATCGCGACCGTAAAGACGATCGAGCAGAGCGCGACCCTACCGCGGGACGTTGCGCTTCACAGCGGGCATGGTAGGGTCGCGAGTCTTCCGCCGGTAGAAGACGCTCGAGCAGGAGCTCGACCCTACCGAGACTCGCTCCTTCGGGAGATGTGCTAAAGGATGCGTAGTGTTTCCGTCGTGTTCCAATGCAACTGCAATGCAAGGAAGATCGTGTCAAATCTGCGAAGATGTGATAGGCTAGAGGTTCGGGTGAGCGACGGAGGTCTGGCGAGGCCCAGGGGCGAGCCGGAGAAGGCTGAACGGGGCCGGGGAGAGCCAGCGTCTCGAGCCGCAACGAGAGGGGGAGATCTAATAGAGCGATAGGGCCGGGGCCAGCTCACTTTGGCAGCGTGATCAAGCTGGGCAGAAGGGGTATGACGTTCGAGGAATTCGACATAGATCCGCGATGTCTCGATGCGCTTGATGCGCAGGGGGTGGTCGAGGCCACGCCGATTCAAGCGCAGATGATGCCGATTGTGTTGGCCGGGCGCGATGTCATTGCGGTAGCGGAACCCGGGGCGGACAGGACGCTTGCGTTTGCGTTGCCGTTGCTCACGCGGATGGCCGCGGGGCCGCTTGCGCCGAACATGATGCTTGTCCTCGTTCCGACGCCCGAACTGGCCCTGGAAGCGCACGCCGTCATCGAGACGTTTGGCCGCCCGCTGGGCATCCGATGTGTCTGTATCCGGCGCGCCGAGGCGCTCGAGACGGAAACCCGCGCCCTTCGCCGGGGATGGGCTATCGTTGTGGCTACGCCGGATCGACTGGTCGACCACATCGAGCGCGGCAACATCCGTTTCAACCACCTCATGATTCTCGTGCTTGATGAAGCGGACCGCCTGTTCGCTCCCGTCTTCCTGCCGGCTATGCGAAGAATTCTGAAGAAGCTGCCCGAAGAGCGCCAAGCCATCCTTTGCGCGGCCACGTTTCCGGCCGAACTCGCCCGATGGGCCGACGCGATCCTCGACGACCCCGAACGTATACCCGGCGGCGGCGCCCCCCGAGCGGTCGATACCGTGCGGCAAACGCTGTACGGCGTGCAACGGGACGGCAAAATGAGCTTGCTGACCCGGCTCCTTCGGGAACGCGCCCTCGGCCCGGCCTTGATTCTCACCCGAACCCGGGCCCGCGCCGACCGCGTCACAAGGGCGTTGCGAAAGGCCGGGTTCAAGGCCCAGGCGATCCACGCCCACAGTTCGGAACGGCAACGCGAACAGATCCTCGACGGGTTCCGCGAGGGCCGCTGCCGGATGATCATCGCTACCGAGGCCGCCGCAGAAGAACTAGACATCGAGGAGCTTGGCCACGTCATCAACTACGACATGCCCGAGAGCCCCGAGGATTACATTCACCGCGTGGGCCGCGCTGCCCACGCTGGCCCCGACGTCATCTCATTGGTCTGCCCGGACGAACACGACGCCCTTGAACGCATCGAAGACGCACTCGGACGACGCTTGCCCCGCGCCGAATGGGAAGAGGCACAGCCCCTCGAACCCCTGTTCCGGCCGCACGTCCGCCAAGCCCCCCGAATCAAAAACGGCGTCACCCGCCGTCCCGCCGGCCTCCGCCACCGCCGCTGATTCGTCAGCGCGGCAATCCTCTACCGCGGGTTGCGTAGACACGAGCAGAGACAACATACACCGGTTTCGATGTGGCGACGGAAAGGTTGCTGCTTCACGGCAACCGCAAATCGACGCGGCTCTCTTCGTTTTCTCGTACCTCGACATGGGCCGTGGCGATCCGCACGTTGGCCAGTGCCTCGAGTTCTGAGGAAACGTCCCGAGGAATGGCGAAGACCACGACGGTATGTGTGCCCGGCTCGATGTTCTGGATAATAAATGAGGGGTTCTCAGCGGTTACCTGCACCCCGCCCAACGTCCTTTCTTTGAAAAGTCGCTCAAGAGACATCAGGTCCAGCACCGGCAACGGGTCGGCGCCGCGGAGAACCGCCACGCCGGATTCGCTATCGGCCAACGGGCCGGTTACCTCGCCCCGAACGGTACCACCCACCGGGAAAACAATGTCTTGGCGAACGGCTTGGCCGTCTCGAACCTCGAGCGTGATCGGCGCAGCGCTGCGCAACGAGTTGTGCGTATACACCTGCGCCGCCAAGGTGCAGGCGCCCGCGGGCACGCCCTCGATGCTGTACGAATAGGCGCCGTCCCGTTCTTGGACTTGGGCCGTCATCTCTTCCGTGCCCGAGCCCGAGGCCACGCTAAGCGTGACGCGTATGCTGCCCGCCGGCACGTTCTCGATCTGGACGGCGCCCGCGACCGTGGCCGTGCCCGCGGCAATGTCGAAGTTGACCTCCGTAACCTTATCCTCTTCGACAACGGCCTGTTGCTCGAGGTTTCTGCCGCCACCCCCGCCGCCGTAATGCCCCCGAACCTGGATCAGTCCCGGCGGCAAGGCCTTGAGAACATAGAACCCGTTATCGTCCGTTCTGGCACTTTGACGCCCGGCCCCGTCCACCGAGATGGCCGAGAGACTCACGCCCGCCGCCGGTTGTCCGCCAACCCGCACGTAGCCTTCAATGTCCCCGCCGCGCGCGAGGACGATGTGCGCCGACCCGTTCGAGATCGCTGCGCTGCCGCCGGCGTAATCCGGATGATGTGCGGACAGAACGGCCGTATCCGGCGGGAGCGACTCCAGCGTAAACGCGCCGTCGGCCCCGCTCCGCGTCAGCGCGTTTCGTTCGCGCTCCCACTCGTTGCGCGGCAACGCGCCCGCAAAAATCGCGGCCCCCTGGATCGCCGAACCGGAGGAATCCGTCACCACCCCCTCGACGGCGGCGCACGGCTCGAGGCGAACAAGGACGTCGCTGGAAGTTTGACCCGGACGCACCAACGTCGTCGCATAGCCCCACTCATAGCCGGCCGCACGTACAAACACCGTGGCCTCGCCGGCCTCGACACGCTCAAGCGTAAACTTGCCGTCGCGGTCGCTTACGGCGGTGAAGTCTTGCTGCATCCACGGTTCCGGCCGGGTGCGGCGGCCTCTGGTTTGCGTGACCTCGAAAGACGTTACCGCCTGACCCGACGCCGCGCTCACCACCCGCCCCTCGATGCCGCCCCGCGCTTCGAGCGTGAAATTGACGTTCTTGCTCCCGCCGACCACGCCTTCCCGCCGTTCCGACGTGAATGCGTGGTGATTCACGCTCATAGAGTGCTCGACTTCCTCGAGGCCCTTAATTGCGTAATTGCCGTCTGCGCCCGTTTGCGCGTACCCGTAAGAGCGTCGCCCGCCCTGCCCATGCGCGTTTATAATAGCATCGGCAATGGGATTCCCCGCCTGGTCGGTGACCTTGCCGGATATCTCGACCTTCGACGACGTATCGTAGACCAACCGGACCCCCGTTTTCGTTTCGCCCGCCTCGAGCGCGATCTCGACGCCGGATTCGCCGCCCCATGTGCGTGACTCAGGTACGCGCGCAAAGAGTTGGTACTTCCCGGCTGGAAGGCCCGTAAGCTTGAACTTGCCACCGGCGTCGCTTCGCGCCTCGGAACGACCAAAACGGTAGCTGAATTGCGGCGCGGCGAAGACATCCATGTTGGCCAGCAATGTGCCGTGGCCGTCAACAACGATGCCCGCGACCGCGGCGCCGGCCTCGAGCCGGATCTCGAGGTCGCGGTTGCCTCGGGCGTCCACCACAATCGGCCCAACCTGCTTGCTGATCTGTTCGCCTTTGCTGGCGCGCAGCAAAACGGACTGCCCCGCCTCGAACCCGTACAACGCGAACTCGCCGTTGCTGTTTGTCGTCCCGCTGCTGTCCATGTAGCCGCCGTGTTCCCTCGCGGCAACGACGCGCGCTTTCTCGACGGGTGCGCCGCGCTCGTCTAGCACCACCCCGCGCAGCGCGAGGCCCCTCGACACAGGAAAGTCAATCCCGTCGGTGGTCTCTCCCGCGACCACGGACACGTTCCGGTGTTGCTGCCAACTCGAACGCGGATAGCCCTCGACTTCGCCCGGCCCAACGCCGTATCCGTCGGTGGCCAGGCCGCCTATGCGGTAGTAGCCGTCTGCATCGGAGGTCCCACTTCGCGGAAAGGCCTGCCTGCTGGTCACCCAGGCCACGATCTCGACGCCCGAGAGCCCCTCGTGCGTCTCGCTGTCGTAGATGCGCCCGGTGACAGCGCCGCCTTCGGCGGCGTGTAGGACAAGCCCGCTCGTCTCTTGCTCACCCACAATGGAAAAACTGACATCGCCCCGGGCGGGCATGTAGGTGTTGTCGTCGACGGCAACCGTGTAGTCCCCCGCTTGCAGCGCCTCGATGACGAACTCGCCTTGGGCGTTCGTACTTGTCCTGTACAGGTTCTGCCAATAGACTTTGGACTGCGCCAGGATCGACACGTCAGGCAGCGGATCGCCCGTTCCCTCATGCAGCACCGTGCCCGAGGCGCTGCCACCCCGCGTCAAGACGATTTCGGCGTCGCGCGTGCCGATCGGAAAGGACGGCGTCTCCATAGTTGCGTAGCCGTCGGCCTTCACGAAGAGTCGCCAACTCCCCACACCGGCATGAAGCGCGAAATGGCCTTCGTCGTCCGTAATGCTGCGCAGGTCTTGGCCCTGCTGGCCGGGTATGCCGCCGTCCTGACCCTCCCTCTGCGAAGGATAAAGCGACGCGTCCGCGATCGGCTCGCCCGCCTCGTTGCGCACCCAGCCCTCGATCGAGCCGCCGTCTTCCAGCGTGAAATTAACCTCCCTTTCAGGCGCCGCATCAATGAGGTAGGTCCGCTTTACACTGAATCCGGACGGCGCCGCTGCCTTAAGCCGGTATTGCTTGTCGAGCGGCAACCCCGTTGCCTCGTATTTCCCCTTTGCGTCCGCCTGCACGACGTCGCCGTATACCACCGAAGGTTGGCCGACAACGCTGGCCCCATATTCTTCCGCCAACAAGGTGATTGTGGCGTCGGACACGGCGCGGCCCCGCTTGTCCATAACTGCGCCGCGGATTACGCCGTCGCCGGTAAGTTGAGGTTTGCGTTCAGGGCGTCTCCTAGATTCCCTTTTCGTCATGCCCGCGGCCGACGCCAGCAGGTCCGTCTTGTCCTGCTCGTCTTCGACATCGGTTCGCGTTTGGCGCGGGGCGTCGGTTGCGGCCTCTTCCGCCACGCGCGGCGGCTTCGGCTCCGACTCCGGGGTGCGCGACCCTTCGTCGGGGCCGTGGTCACCCAGCAACCACCAGACCGCGCCGACCAACACCACGAAGAAGGCGATCAACACATAAAGCCGGGCGTTTGAACTCATAGCGATCTCCCGTCGACTCCGCACCCGTGAAAGCTACATCGAGCGGCCAAAAACCACTCTATAAAAAGAGGCTCGAAGCCGCGAAATGGTGACACGCTCAACATGCGTTTGTTACGGCCTATGATAACCTGAAAAGACCCTTCTTGCCGGGCTCGCAGCAGGCTGCGCCGCCCCAATCGCAATCCACAATGTATTACACGTGTAATCGATTGTCAAGGCCGGCTGCGTGGCTCGAACCGTTTTGGTCAGGAGATACGGCCCGAGCCACAAAGCAACAGCCGTATAGACGCCTAAAACCTCGAAAAGTTCACGGCGTGCGCGAAGACGACAACAGTTACCGTATAAATAGACGCTTAGAACCTCGAAAGGGTGATAGAAAAAACTGGCACGCCGTTGTTTAAGCCGACCGATATGCTCATTTCCGTTGCCCGCATGTACGGGGATTGGCTCAATCTCTATCGGCTGGCCTGCATCCCGTCAGTCACGCACAAATGCCATGCCGCGACGTTTGCTTCGCCCTAACGCTTTTTAAAAAAAGGCATTACGCACAGTAAAGGGACTCTGAGACCAGCGTGCGCAGATTGAATCCGTGGCCCAGGAAACCGGTAAACGGTTAGAATCACCACCAAAAACGTCCTCTTGTGTGGCGTAGCGCCTCCCATGAAACGCCTGAAGTCCCCTCGCAGGAGATCCATACCGAGAATAAGATGGCGGGTTCCATCAGAAATGATCAGTTTGGATGTACTTGGCGGCGGTTGCCGGCTCGTACTTAAGCCCGCGAGACGCGTCGTTCATGCTTCAATCGTCCGATTTGGCGGGGTTGTCCGACGCGCCGGGGGAACGTTTGGGCCGCTTGGGTTCCGGCATGGGGGGCAGCGCCGGCAGCTTGGGCATTTCGGGAAACTTCGGGAAGTCGAACGCCGGCATTTTGGGTCTGCCGTTCGGGCCGGCGGCATTTTTGGGCACGTAGTCTTCGAGGCGCGGCCAGTTCAACGGCGGCGTCTCGGGCGCTGCCAGCGGCGGCAGTGTCGGCGGATTGCTTTCGGGGGGCCAAGGGCCCGCCTCGCCGAAAGCCTCGTTCCATCGGACGGCCGCTTCCCGCTGCACCGGGCCCTGCTCGCGTGCCTGCCTGAGGTAAGGCCAGTAGCGCCGGGCAAGGTCCGGATTCCGACGCACGCGTTGATGCCAGTGATCGATCCAGTGCCGGGCGTGGGCGTCGGAGGCGAGCGCGATGTTGCGGCCGTGCCACAGCCAGAAGCGACTCGGCCGGGCGACCAGGTAGCGCATCAGGCGATCATAAGCCTGGGCCGTCGCGTTCCCCCTCGCCTCGATCATGGCCCACCACGGGTAAACGTGCGTTCGGGCCCGGGCGTCGCGGCTCAGCTCGAGGAACGGGTCGAGCAGCTCGGCCCGCAGCGCCGGGCGTGTCTCGAAGAAACCCAGTGTGGTCGCTAGCGGCGCCGGGGTCGGCACCGGACGCGACGGATTCTCGAGGAAACGAATGGCCTCGTCGGGATGCGCGCGCAGGTAAGCCATGGCCGCGGGGAAGCCGGCCGGCGGGCGCCGCTCGGCAAGTTCGCACCGATGGACGTCCTCGACGGCCCGCCGCACGTCTTCGCGCTCGGCGAGCGCGAGACAGTATTTGTCAAAAGCTTCGCGGGCTTCCGCGTCGCGAAGCAGGGCCTCCTGAAACGGCTCGACGGCCCGCCGGAAACTCGATAGCTTCATGAGTTCCGTGTATGCGTCCTCGGCCTCGGCAATCTCGGGATGGCTGTCCAGGTACGCCAAGTAACCCCGGTGATGGCTTAGATCGGCGGCGCTGGATTCGAGGGCGCGTTCTGCCGCACGCAAAAGGTCCAAATCAGCGCGGGTATACGCCGCTTCAGCAGCGCCCAACAAACAGAACGTCCAAAGAAGCATCATTTCAGGTTCAACTCCGCAGCGAGGTCGAGCACCGTGAACCGATTGCGCAGAAACCGGGCCCGTTCGAGCGCGCGCCGGTACTCCTCGACAGGCGCCGCCAACTCCTCAGGTGCCGTGGGGCCGCCGGCGGCCCGGATCGCGTCGGCGACGGTCTTGGCGGGGAGCAGCTCCCGTTGCACGTCCTCCCGAAACCTCGGGAAATCGCGGCGAAAGCGCTCGAGTTCATTTCTCAGCGCGCTGCGGTCAAGGGCCTTCTCGCGCCACAGGGTCAATACTTCGGGGGCGATGCCGCCCCAATCCTCTTCGATCCACCGGCGGACCTCCCCCTCGGCCGGTTGGACGTTGATGAGGGCTTCGATATCCAGCGTCTCGGGATCAGCCGCCAGAATTCGCTCCCAAAGCTCAAGACTGTGCACCGTAGCGACGCCCACCTGCGCGCCGTGCAGGTCGTTCGGCGTCCCATACATGGCGTGGCGCATGTCAAGATAGTGCGAGATCAGGTGTTCGCCGCCGGAAGCCGGCGCCGACGATCCGGCCACCGTCATGGACAGTCCGGAAAGAAGGAGCGACTCGATGACGGCCCGGACGGATTGCACATCGTTCCGCGCCACGCCGGGGCACGCGGCGAGCAGTTGCTCGTCCATACCTTCGACAAACTCTGCGGCCCGCGAACAATGATACGCGTCGCGAAGCAAATGGGCCGCCAACCAGTCTGCCGCCGACGCATGTTTCGATAACGCGTCGGCGATGCCGGCCGCGGTCATGCGGACCGGCGCGGTGGCAAGAATCTCGGGGTCTGCGAACACGCCCAACGCCGGGATACACGGCAGCGTGCGTTTCAATCCGCCCACATTCAGCGCGACGATTCCCGAGGTGTAGCCGTTCATCGAGGCGGCCGTCGCAAGCAATAACACAGGACGCCTGTGCTTATGCCCGGCGTATTTGGCGAGGTCGCACAGCGTCCCCGAGCCGATCGCGACGAGGCAATCGGCCTCGGCGCCCCACGCCGCCACGTCCTCAGCGCGCTCGAGGGTCGCCTCGAACGGCACGCTGCCGTACGTCTTCTCGCGGATACTTATGCCCGCTTCGGACAACGCCGATAACAGCCCTTCCCCGGCGGCCTGGCGCGTGTTTTCGTCCGACAGGACAAAACACCGGCGGCCGCAACGCGCCCGCGCGAAGTCCGTGAGACACTGCGCCGCGCCGGCGCCGATGTGGCAGATTTCGACGGGAATGCTATGCTGTTGGCCGCAGGCGCAGGCAAACGACGCGCCCAGGCTGTGCCAGCCGAGTTTGCTCATCTCCGGTGACTCCGCTGCCGCCACAGCGCCTGCCGCCTTCCTCAGGCGTGGACCTGCGCGTCGGCCTCGTCCTGCGTATATTTCGCCGTGACGGTGCTTCGCAGGCCGCCTCGGGGATTGCACTCGATGATCACGCGCATACGTCGAGGTCTCGAGGCTGCAACCAGGTCATCGAGCATCCTGTTTACGAGATGTTCGTACCAGATGCCGACGTTTCGGTAAGAGAGCAGGTAATACTTGAGCGACCGCAGTTCGATGCACTGGCGGTTGGGCGTGTAGATTATTGTGACTTTGGCGAAATCCGGCAACCCCGAGAACGGACACACCGACGTGAATTCCTCGGTGACCGTCACGATTTCGATGGCTTTCCCGCTGGGCGTATCCGCGTACTCGTAGTCGAAGCATTCGAGCCGGGCTGCGTCGATGGCCTCGGGGCCGTCGAACGGTAGGGTGCGATCGAGTGCCTTGAACCGTTTGGGCGGCTTCGATTCGTCATCCACGGTATATGCACCTCGCCGTATCGGTCTCCTGAACGACCACCACGCTCAGGTCGGTTATTGTACGTGAAAGACGCGTCCACATCCACTGGGCCAAACGCTCGGAGGTCGCCCCCCCGAGGCCCGCAACGTCGTTCAGAAAGCGGTGGTCGAGCTCGTCGTACACCTCCTTGAGTCTGGGTTCGAGCCGATCGAGCTCGTCGGCGCCGACTTCGATCCGATAACTGTGGCCGTGCAGCCGATGGCACGGATGCGTCGGCGGGAGTTGCGGCAGCGACTGGGCCGCTTCGAAGGTGAACCGCAATCGCGCCGGGAGATCCAGAACGGGGTCGGGCTCCAAATAGGTCGGGCAGTACCGATTATGGCCCACGGCAGTCACATGGACGCCGCTCAACCCGGGCAACTCGGGTGCGAGCCGTTCGCGTATCCACGCGGCGATGCCCGCGAACGACGGATCGACCATCCCTTCGATCTCGTTGACGTAATGATGGTCCAGGCGCTCGTACAGCGGCAGGAACCGCCGTTTGATGTCCCCGTAATCGATCAACCACCCGACCTCGCGCTCGACCTCGCCCTCGACGACCAGGTCGATCCGAAGGCTGTGCCCGTGTAGCTGGGCGCCCGGCCCCGTCGAGCCCGGCACGCGGTGGGCCACTTCCGCCACAAACGTCTTGACCAGCTTAACTCGCATTACACTCCCCTGTTCGCGGCAGGCCAGATGATTCGATGGAGCTGAAGCTGCAGCCGCACGGGCAACCCATCCTCGAGAATCCAACCCGCGAGGTCTGCCGGGGTCATTACGCCAAACACCGGCGCGAACAGCACTTGGCCGCACCGCGCCGCCAGGCCGTGAGTGGCGACCACGTCTTTGCTCCACTCATAGTCGCGCCGATCCGCGATCACGAATTTCACTTCGTCGCGCGGCCTCAACGCCGCGACGTTCGACCAGTCGTTTTTGTCGCACTCGCCGCTCCCGGGACACTTGAAGTCGACGATCCGGATAACGCCCGGGGGCAACGGCGCAATGGACACCGAGCCACTGGTCTCGCACAACACCGTCATCCCGTTCTCGAGAAGGCGCTGGGCGAGCAGGACGCAATCCGGCTGCAACAACGGTTCGCCTCCCGTGATCTCGACCAGCAGACAGCCGAGTTCCTGGCAGCGGCCGACCACCTCGTTGACGTGCATCTCGAGCCCGCCAGTGAACGCGTAAGCCGTGTCGCACCATACACAGCGCAAGTTGCACCCCGTCAGCCGCACGATCGTACACGGCAACCCCGCGCGGGTCGATTCGCCCTGGATGCTTTTATAGATCTCCGTCACCCGCAGGACCCCGGCGCTCTCCTCACGCTGTGACCGAGGTCCCTGCTGTCGTTTGCGCATGCCTTTGTCTCGCTTCCAAGCAACGGTTTCGAGCCTTGCACCGGATTCACGGGGTATTATAGCAGTCGCCGAGAGCCCTATGCCTATTGGTTCCCAGAAATCTGGTCTCCAGACATAGATCCTCTAAAACGCCCTCTTCAGAGAAGTACACGCGTTCAAAAAGACGTGCCCGGCGCCCTGCCGGCCGTACCATCACCTGATCCATCCGGGGCTCTGGCGGCTTTGGTACGACTATTCCGGGGGCGGGATGACGGACTGGGGCGCCCACCATTTTGACATTGCCCAGTGGGGACTCGGTATGGACCATACCGGTCCGGTCGAAGTGATTCCGCCCGACGGCAAGGACTACAAACACCTCACCTACAAGTACGCCAACGGCGTCGAGATGCGCCATATCGTCTACGGCCCCTGCGTCACCTTCATCGGCACGGAAGGGAAGATAAGTCTGATTGGGGTCACCGGAGAATCACGGTTCGAACCGGAGGAAATCGGCAGGGAATGCACGTACAAGGTCGTTGACCTGAAGGACGCCTACGGCAACAAGGGACACTACGACGATTTCCGCGACTGCGTCCGCACGCGCAGAAGACCGGTCGCCGACGTCGAGATCGGATGCCGCTCCATTACCGTCTGTCATATCGGCAACATCGCGTATAGGCTAAACCGGCCCCTGAAATGGAACCCGGACAAGGAAGAATTCATAAACGACCCACAAGCCAACCGACACCTCGACCGCGCCAAACGCGAACCATGGGCCATCTGACTGGAACTGCACCAAGCGAGTGGAGGGACTGAGCTGAGGGGCTGTACCAAGCGAGCGAAGCGAACGGGTGGACTGCCCCGATCCCCGAGCCTGCAACGGCCTGTCCCCGCATCACCAGAGCAAGTTACCGGCTACGCCGCAGTTGTAGCAACCGGGTCATGGGGCATACCGCAGTTCGAGATCCTGCGCCGATTATATGATCGGTATGGCCAAATCCGCTTTGCCCATCCCCAAATCCCCAGTATCTCCATATCCCCTTTACTTACACTCTTATCTTCCTTATCTCCCAAAAACATGCAGGCCATAGGGCCGGGCCGACGACGGGACCTCCCGGGTTCCGTGCAAGATGTTTCCGTGCGTGCATGGGGTCTACGACCACGCGGGGGCGGTGCGCGCCTTGCGTTAGCGGCACACGCCGTGTTGCCTTCCATACTAGGCTATAGTTTTGCGGTTTTCGATGCTTGCGATGACGCTGATTTGGCAGTGCGATGCGCCGCACGCGATATTCTACGTGTATCGCTCGGCAATCCAGGGTCGCACAAAAGTGCCCAAATCTGCGTTTTTCTTAGGTTTTTTTGTGGTCATGGTCGCCAAAAACCGCAAAACTATAGACTAGGGAACGCCGTCGGCACCCCGGGGATAAATAGGGACACTTCCCGTTTATTCATTCTTTCTCTTCTTCCGCCACCCCTTCTGTCGGCCGATGGGCAGCGCGCGCACGCGGCGCCCGAGCGTCACCTCTATCTTGCTGATGAAACTGTCCGCGCCAAGCGGACGTCCCGTGCGCGTGTGTGGTCGTATCCGTTCATGCGCGTCGTCTTCTTGCCCCTCGTGTAACCAATCCTGCCAATTCTCAATCGGGAACCCGTCCGAAAATATCACATCCGTTTTCAAACGGCAATCCGCGGCCCCGCTCGCCCCTATGTTCTCGTCGGCCCGCGCAACCGGCCCGCGCGTGCCGCCCTTTACATTACTGGCAACACCAGAGAGCAGAATGCCGAATGTTTTTTCCATTTCAAATCGGGTACGGGGGCCAATTGTTGGATTTCTGGGCACATTCGTACGTAATTCTCCGTTTCCGAAGGAGCCTGCGAGATGCGGATAGGTCGCAATCCGCGCGTTGCGTCAACCTCACATCGGTATCATAAGCATAGCACAGTTGTCCCGTGTCGTCTATCCAAATACGTCACCGTCGCCACCGCCCCGAACCACTCAAGTAAACGGTGACTGTCCCGGATAATGATCCTGAACGGCCAGAATGGCCGCGGATGGCCCGAATGAATGGCCAATGGCCAGTAATATCAAGTTGCATTCAAAGAGATGCTAGGTCGATAGCAGCAGCAATGCTTTGCGTCACAATACCTTTAGTTACGCGTCATTCTGAGCAACGCGAAGAATCTCGATTTCACAGGCACCTTAATGAGTTCGAGATCCTTCGCTTCGCTCAGGATGACAGGAAAGCCGTGGGTTGCCTGGAGGCATAGGTTACCTGGAGGCATAGGTTGCCTGGAGGCATAGGTAAGTTAATGTCGCAATGCCACCTGGCATAATTGTCTCCAACCACGAATGAACGGGAGATAGACGAGGATCGCGGTTCCATGACCGTTCCGGATTTCGCAGGATGTCTCGGGAGCCGCCGGTTAGGTATTGGTCCCCGTTCTCCCAAGGGAAGGGTATTGCCCGCATCTCGGAAAAACCGGGGACTTCCGTCTTTCGTTAGAGCACCAAATTGTCGTGGATGCTTTGGACGGCGCGGGCGATGTCTTGCTGGTGGCCGAAGGCGCTTAGTCGGAAATAGCCTTCGCCGCTGGGCCCGAAACCCGATCCCGGCGTGCCGACGACGTGGGCTTCCTCGAGCAGCTTGTCGAAGAACTCCCAGGACGTCATGCCGTTCGGCGTGCGCACCCAGACGTAGGGCGCGTTCACGCCGCCGAATACCTCGAGGCCGAGGTCCTCGAGACCCTCCCGAATA
>DUZM01000014.1 GCA_013349485.1 Candidatus Hydrogenedentota bacterium
CCCCCGTAATAGGCCTGCCGAGAACCGCGGCAATCACCTCATCGTCGATGATGAGTTCCATAGGTAGTACGCGATCGGGCATTTCCTTCCGAAGTAAGGTGTTGACGAGCCGGGTGGCGTTTGGCTCTGCCTCGATATGTTCGAGGCCCGGTATCAGCAGGTGTCTATCGAACGGCATGCGAGGCAGCGTCCTTTCGAAACGGTTCGGTGTTTTCCTTCGAGTACAAGTACGAGTGCGGGCCGGCAGGGTCGCGGTCCTCCGCGACCGAGAAGACTAAGGGTACGAGATAGCAGGAGTGAGCGCAGAGGGCATTCCGCATCATCGGCGCAGTCTACTCAGGAAACGGGCGAGGCCCCGAAGACCCACGGATTCGAGGAAACCCTGGGCCTCGCGTCCGTACCGTCGCGCATACTCCCGGGCCTCGGAAGCCCTTTCTTCGATAGCGGCCCGCTGAGCCGCGCTCGACCATTCCATCGCTTCGCGTTCGGCAGCCTCGAGCCATTCGACCCAGTCGCGCGGGCGATTGCCGAGGTGCACACCGGTGATATTATGCAGCGTGTTCGCCGCCGTCTCGCGAAACGCGACATCCGATTCCATGGTGGCCACCAGCAACGGCACGACCGACTCGTCCCCCATCATCGCCAAGGCGTCCGCGGCCTGTTCGCGCAAGGCGTCGTCGGCGCCCGTCGCGCCCGACACAATTTCTTTCAGCACGTCTGCCGCGGCGTTACCACCGACGCGACTCAACGCGTAGATGGCCGCCGAGCGCACTTCCCACAATGGGTGACCCGTGAGTTCGACGAACAGGCCGAAGGCCGCCGGATCCGCCGTCCGCGCGAGCGCGTCCGCACTGAAAAACGCCAACTCGGGGCTCGGCGACCATACGCAATTCGCAAGCGCCCGCGTTGCGTGCCGACTTCCCATGCGCCCGAGAGCGTAAGCCGCGGCGACCCGGCGCTCGAGTGGCTCAAGGTCGGACTCAAGTGTCGTCATAAGCCGTTTCTCGAGGGAACGGCCCAACAACGGCAACGCCGAATCCAGCGAGGCGACCGACTCGTAGCTCCCCGCGCACAGAATCGTCATGATTTGGTCGAACACTTCGTCCGGCGCCAATGACGCGAGCGTCTTACCGGCCGCCGCACGCACGCGCGCGTCGGGGTCCAGGAGACCCCGTAACACGGCGCCAATACTCTCGGCCCCGCCCACGCTGGCCAATCCCTCGATCGCCTGCTCCCGGATGCCGGGGTCGGGCGACCGGAGCATCTCCCAGAGCACAGGGCTTGCCGAGGGCGCCTGCTTCCCTTTCTCCACTGGCGCGGCAGCCCCATCGGGGCGCGAGATGTCGCCGTTTCGCGTCGCGCCCGCCACCTCGTCAACGCGGGCCTTATGCGGACGCGACTGCGCCGCGTTGCCCGCCGAGTCGTCCCCCACGATAGTCGCGGCGCCATCAAGGGCACGCGGCGCAGCAACCGCCGCCGCGCCCAAGAATAGGCATGCCACATAGCCCACGATGTGGAACGGCGCCGATGCCATGACCAACAACCTCCTACAACGGAGATTCTCGTCATTCGCCCCCCGTATGTCAACTCGGAATGGACACGAATCCCGGCTTTCGGCGCGCACGGGGCGTTTCCGGTGGCGACCATGGCCGACCGCACCGGCCTTTTGTTGTTGGGCCAGGACTATCTACTCACCGGGCGATTATGTATGGAATAAAGCGGCTTCAACGTATGTTCCAGGAATGGTTGTGGTGGGGCTCCCCCAGGTCCCGACCGCAACTGCAGCCGGAAACGGCTGGTTCCCACCACCGGCGAGTGCTCTGGCGGCAGTTCCCCCACTGCCCGCACTCGCCTCTTTTCCTGGCCGCATGGTCATGCTATAATGCCTGCGCACTGCCGGGCGGTGCCTCGGTTCCCATCGAAACAAGCGATCTTGTTCGAGGCTAACTGTCTATGAATAAAGGATTTCCAGAATGGATCCGACAGGCATGGGGGGCGGGTCCCGATTTCCGGAATACTAGGGAACTCATCGAGGATCTCGGACTGCACACCGTGTGTCAAAGCGCCCGATGTCCTAACCGGGGCCAATGTTGGCGTCGCAACACGGCTACGTTTATGATCCTCGGCGACGTTTGCACGCGCAATTGCGCCTACTGTGCCGTCCGAAACGGGCCGCCGGCGCCCGTTCAACCCGACGAGCCCGAACGCGTCGCAGAAGCCGTGCGCAGGATGCGTCTCAAACACGCCGTCGTCACCTCCGTCACCCGCGACGACCTCGCCGACGGCGGCGCTTCGTATTTCGCGCAAACCATTCAGGCCATTCGCCACGCGTCGCCGGGTACGGTTGTCGAGGTATTAACGCCCGATTTCGGCGGTGCCGTGGACGCCGTTTCAACGGTGTTGCAGCGCGTTCCCGACGTGTTCGGCCACAACGTCGAGACCGTCCCCCGCTTGTACCCTTCGGTTCGCGGGTCGGCGGCCGACTATGCACGATCGCTCGAGGTGCTGAAGTGGGCCGCAAACTTCACACCCAAACCCATTGTCAAGTCTGCGTTCATGGTAGGGCACGGGGAGTCGCGGCAAGAAGTGCGCGAGACCCTCGAAGACCTGGTGGCTGCAGGCTGCGTTGCCGTATGTATCGGCCAATATCTGCGGCCGACGCCAAGCCAGCGGGAGGTCGTCGAATTCGTTCCGCCGCAGCAATTCGAAGAATACGACGAAATGGCCCGCGCGCTCGGATTCGAGTATGTCGCCGCCGCGCCGCTTGTGCGCAGTTCCTATTGGGCCGACAGGCTCATTGCTGCGCCGTTTGCGGAGACGCCTTCGCCGGCAGTCCGGGAGGTATGACACATGCGATACGAAGTGACCTTGCCAAGCATGGGCGACGATTCCGACGAATCGGCCAAGGTCTCATTCTGGCTGGTCAAGGAGGGTGAAATCGTCATGGAGGGCGACGATTTGATCGAATTGACCACCGACAAGGCGGCATTCACCGTGCCGTCCCCAAAGACGGGCACGCTTGTTGCCCGAACAGTCGATGAGGACGACGACATTGCCGCGGGAGACGTAATCTGTATCCTTGAAGTGTGAACTAAAAGCTGTAATACATTGCAATTAAAAGGCTTAGAAAGGGATGGCCATGGCGATTGGAGTCGGCGTAATCGGTGCCGGAACCGTCGGCGGCGGCGTCATAAAGACGCTGATCGCCAACAGCGAGTCGATAGCCGCACGAGCCGGCGTTGACGTCGCTCTAACGCACGTCGCCGAGCTAGACGCGGGGCGATTGGGCGAGTTTGACCTGACGGGCGTCCAAACGGGCTCAGATGCCGAGGCCCTTATCGAGAATCCGGATGTCGCGGTCGTGTGTGAGCTTATCGGCGGCATCGAGCCCGCCAAGTCCTTCATTCTAAAAGCCTTAAACGCCAAGAAACACGTCGTCACCGCAAATAAGATGCTTCTGGCATACCACGGCCCCGAGTTGTGTGCCGCCGCCACGGCGAACGGTGTCGACTTGCGCTATGAAGCGGCCGTCGCCGGCGGCATACCCATTATAAAGGCGTTGCGCGAAGGCCTGGCCGCTAACAAGATCCGCTCCGTCTACGGCATCTTAAACGGCACCTGCAACTACATACTCTCGCGCATGACCTACGAAGGCCTCGAGTTCGACGAGACCCTCGAGCAGGCCATCGAAAAAGGGTTTGCGGAAACCCCCCCCGACCTCGACATCGAGGGCCACGATACCGCCCATAAATGTCAGATTATTGCCTCCCTATGTTACGCCACCGAGGTCGACCTCGACGACGTGTACGTCGAGGGCATCACAAAAGTGACCCATGCCGACGTCGCGTATGCCCTCGAGCTGGGCTACGTCATTAAGTTGCTGGCCATTGTGCGCGACGTGGACGGCGCCATCGAGGCACGCGTCCATCCCGCCCTCGTGCCGCAGGAGCATCTCCTGGCGGCCGTCCGGAACGAGTTCAACGCCGTATACGTGCAGAGCGACGTGGCCGACGCTACGCTCTACTACGGCAGAGGCGCCGGCCGCATGCCCACCGCCAGCGCGGTCGTGGCCGACATCGTGGACATCGCCTGCCGCGGCCACGCCCCAAACGCGGCGCCGTTCGTCTACGGCCCCAGACGGCCCATATGCGATATTGGCAACGTGCAGGGGAGATACTATTTGCGGCTGACCGCGTACGACAAACCAGGGGTGTTGGGGAAAGTCTGCACAATCCTCGGGAAAAACAACGTCAGCATTGCTTCGTGTATCCAGCAGGAGGAGAACAAGGAAGGGCCTGTACACGTCGTCATGATGACCCACGAAACGGTCGAGTCGGCGCTGCGCAACGCCCTCAAAGACATCGACAAACTCGATGTCATATACGAGCCGACCCACGTCTTGAGGGTGCTCTAGGGCGGCCTGGCGCTGCTCGGCTCGTCGCAACGCCTCGTCGAGCAGGCCTTAGCGCAGGCTTTACTACGCCGTCGAACCGAAGCGTTTCACAAGGGACCACGATGCGGACAAGGAGATAGCTGCTATGCTGCACTGCGGGGTTATCGAGCGCTACCGCGAGCATCTGCCTGTGACCGAATCCACGCACGTCATTTCGCTCAACGAAGGATCAACGCCGCTGATATCGGCACCCAATCTGAGCAAGGCTATCCATCCCAGGCTCGACGTCTGGTTCAAGTTCGAGGGGCTTAACCCCACCGGCTCCTTCAAAGATCGCGGTATGACGATGGCCGTTACAAAAGCCCTCGAGGAGGGGTTCAAAGCCGTGATATGCGCCTCGACCGGCAACACGTCCGCCTCCGCCTCGGCCTATGCCGCCCGCGCAGGCCTCAAATCCGTCGTGCTGATCCCGGAAGGCAAGATCGCGCTCGGCAAACTATCCCAAGCCATGATTCACGGCGCTATCGTCGTGCAGATCAAGGGCAACTTCGATCAAGCGCTGCAACTCGTGCGCGCCATCACCGAAAACCATCCTATCGCGCTGGTCAACTCAATCAACCCCTACCGCATCGAGGGACAGAAGACCGGCGCCTTCGAGATTGTGGACGACTTCGACGGGCGTGCGCCCGACTTCCACGTGCTCCCCGTGGGCAACGCCGGGAACATCACCGCTTATTGGAAAGGCTACAGGGAGTACAACGAGGCAGAAAAAGCCAGGAATCTCCCGAGAATGCTCGGATTTCAGGCGGCAGGCGCTGCCCCGATTGTCCTCGGCAAACCCGTAAAACATCCCCAGACGTTCGCCACAGCCATCCGCATCGGCAACCCGGCCAGTTGGGCCGCCGCCGAAAAGGCTAGAGATGAATCCGGCGGCCTCATCGACATGGTCACCGACGACGAGATACGGGCCGCCTACAAAATGATGGCGGCCACGGAAGGCGTGTTTGCCGAACCGGCCAGCGCCGCCGGCATCGCCGGCCTCATCAAGGTGGCGCAACAGGGCTATTTCGATGACAAGGAACCGTTTGGCGGCGACCGTCTCCGCGCCGTGTGTATCCTTACCGGCCACGGGTTGAAAGACCCCGACAGCGCCATTAAAGCCGCCGAAGAACCACATACCGTCGAGGCCAATGAAGATGCCGTGCTCGAAGCCATCGGCTTGTGCGAACCGGTCACGGTCTGAAGGAGACACTGTTAATGAGCTATGGGCTGATCTTCGACGTGGATGGCGTGTTGGCGGACACCGAGTCCCTGATTGCCCGCGCCACAATCGAGATGTATCGAGAAATGTACGACGTCGAACTGACCCCCGAGGATTTCCGGCCCTTCATCGGCACGGGCGCCGTGCGCTACACCGGCGGACCCGCAGAAACGCGCGGCATCAGCATCGACTTAGAAAAGGCTATTGCGAAGCGCCACGAAAACTTCACCCGGCTCCTCGCGTCCGGCCTCCCGTTGGCCATGCCCGGCGCGCTCGAACTCATCGACGCGGCCGCCTCAAGCCCGGACTGGAAACTGGCGATCGCAACCTCGAGTCCCGCCGAGAAAGCCGCCGCCACGCTCGACGCGGCGCACATCCCGCTCGAGAAGTTCACCGCCTTCATAAACGGCGACATGGTCAGCCGAAAAAAACCCGACCCCGAAATCTACGAAACCACCGCGGCATGCCTCGCCCTCTCCCCCGCCTCGTGCGTCGTTGTCGAAGATGCCGTCGCCGGCGTGACGGCCGCGAAAGCCGCGGGCATGAAGTGCGTCGCCGTAACGAACTCGTTTTCTGCGGCAGATCTGGCCAAGGCGGACCTGGTTGTGAACGTACTGACTGAGGTCGACCTCGAGAAGTTGGGCGCCTTGCTCGAGTAAATGGCTATTAGCAATTGACATGGGGCACAGGCGTAGGTACAATGTATGTATAAACTCAGGTTCGAGTGGGACGAATCCAAGAACAAGACGAACAAGCGCAAACACGGCGTCTCTTTTGAAGAAGCCCGCACGGTATTCCACGACGAAAACGCAAAGCTGTACTATGATCCTGACCCTTCGGATGATGAAGATCGGTTTATTCTGCTCGGCATGAGCGTCAGACTCCGGGCCGTTGTCGTGTGCCACTGTTTTCGAGAGGACGACTTGGTCATTCGGATCGTTTCCGCTCGCAAGGCGGACAAAACTGAGGAACGGGTCTACTGGGAGTCGATACGATGAGAGACCACTACGACTTTTCGAAGATGAAGGGGCGCAGGAACCCCTACGTGAAATACCTCAAGCAGTCGGTCACGATTCGATTGGATCGAGACACCGTCGCGTACTTCAAGTCGCTGGCGGCTGACTCGGGTATTCCATATCAGACCCTGATCAACTTGTATCTGCGAGACTGCGCCGTCAACCAGCGCAAGCTGCACATGCAATGGGCTTCTTAGTACCCCCAAAGATATCCCAAACGGATTGCCCCGCCAAAAACCTGCGCGGACACCCTTGCCGTTATTGCGAGGAGAAAGTCTTCGAACGACGTGGCAATCACTTGCCACAGCCAACTCGACGCGCTTGGCGGAAAGTGATTGTTTCGTCGAAGAGTCTTCGCAATGAACGTCACGAGGAAACTTTCGGGGGGTAATCCGAGCGCGAATTGGAGGCGACCCGGCGAAGGACGCGCCTTCGCCAAGTCGTTGAGATACGTCAATGGCACAGTTTATTGAGGTCATCCGGCTGCCGGGTTTCGTCGAGTACGGCCAGGCCATGGCGATACAGCGCGAGCGCAGGATTGCCGTCGAAGAGGGCCGGGCAGGAAACGCGCTCTATCTGCTCGAACATCGCCCCGTGATCACCTTGGGACGATCCGCGCGCCGTGAGAACCTCTTGCTGGACGCCGACGCCCTCGCCGAACAAGGCATCGACCTGTGCGAAACGGATCGCGGCGGCGACGTGACATACCACGGCCCCGGACAACTCGTAGCATACCCCGTTCTCGACCTCAGACAATGGCGCCAGTCCATCCGTTGGTATCTACGACAGCTCGAGGAGGTGCTGATTCAGCAATTAGCGGACTACAACATCGACGCGGGCCGCATCGAAGGACTTACCGGCGTTTGGACAGCCGGCCGAAAAGTCGCAGCAATCGGCATCGCCATTCGCAACTGGGTGACCTTTCACGGCATCGGCCTAAACGTCCACCCCGACCTCGCGCACTTCGACTACATCATCCCGTGCGGAGTCCCCGACAAACCCGTTACCAGCCTACACCAACTCCTCGGCGACGCGGCGCCACCCATGCCCCAAGCCATGAACGACTTCGAGCACCACTTCCGAGCCCATCTGGGAACGTAGACCTACACTACGGAGTGCGACCACACAGGCAATACGTGGGCCGGGTGGCCGAACGAAGCGACATCCCTTCGACACTCGAGTCTTCGATTCGAGCGCCAGGTTTCTCGCATGCGCTCAGACAAGACAGGCCGAAGCATTGACGCCTAACGCACGAATTGTCTGGCCTTGTGTAAGAAAAAGGAGATACGGGGATGCTGGAGATGCGGGGGATGGAAACACGCAGCGGGCCATTGCCTCCGAGCCCATCGCCATATCCCCACCATCCCCACATCTCCCTTTCTTACACGTTCTTCTGCATTCTGCGCCTCTTGTGGCCAATTGTCCATAGCCAGTGCTGCGGCGTCCTGCCGACAGCGAGAAAACGAAGACATGAAATCACAGACTGCACCGGTCGACGCCGATGTAAGAGCGCGGCCCCGCTGCTTCCCATCCGCGCCATCTGCGTTCTATCTTTGTCTCGTTTTCAGCCCCCCTCCCTGCCTTGAGAACTACGGCGTCGCCATCCCAATTCGTCACAGTGGATTGCCGTCGGCATCGAGCCGCGCAACGTATATATCAGACTGCGTGCCGCCCCCCGGTTTCCGGATATCGGATCTCTCCGGCAAGGACACACCCACCGTCGCTCGTCGGCGCCACGGAAGCCACTCCCAGGTCGTACGACGGATCACCCAGGGCGGTTTCCCAGAGGAGCGCAAATTCAGCCGTCACCTTCACGACGACAATAACGCTTACGGACGAGTCCGAGTCGGGAGACGGATGCCACGTATCGCCACCCGCAAGCACGTGCGCCCCGTCGGCCGTTGTGCACATGGTATGCATCCCCCCGTGCACTTCGTTAAGGGTCCTTTCCCACACCAGATTGCCGGCCCTGTCCATCTTTCTGAAGTAGGGGCCTCTTGTTCTCTGTAGAGGATGCCCGGGTACTATCGAAACGTGATGGCCGGCGACAACGTACCCGCCGTCCGCGGTCTCGTACAGGGCGCAGACGGATCGGTACGGAGTCCCGCGCAAAAACTCGTCCCAGACCAGCTCGCCCGAGGCGTTGGCGCGTACTACATAGACACAGGCAGGATTCGTTAGGCCATAGAAGCCGGGCATAGGCTCGATATTTGCCGCGATAACGTATCCGCCGTCAGAGGCAAGCAACAAGCTTTCAGTGTACTCGTAATCGGCTATTGCTACGGAACTGAATGGGAAGGAGTGCGACCATGTCTCATTGCCGTCCTCGTCGGTTTTCAGCAGACACGTGTCAACGCTCATGTTGTCTGCGTTCCATCCGGATCCCGCGCAGATGTATCCGCCGTCAGCCGTCTCCTGAACCGCAGCAAAACCACGGCAGTCCCCGAAAGTCTGCGACCATTCCTCCTCGCCATTGCCGTCGGTCTTAACCAAGTCGACCTGTCCCCCCGCTGCAAATATATATCCGCCGTCCGCAGTCTGTTGCAGTGCCCAGGTTCCATCCCAATAACCGGTGCCGCAACTCGTTGACCAGACTTCCTCACCGCTAGCATCCGTCTTGAATAGGCGCGCGTCATCGTAGGACGAGTCGTCGGTAATTGTGTAGGATGCGACGATGTAGCCGCCGTCCTCCGTCTGCCGTATTGCCTTCGCCCCGTCCCGTGCGTCCCCGCCGTACACCCAGGCATTCGGCGGCTCGACCACGTTCGTGGGTTCTACTTCTTCGGGTAGGCAACCGGCCAATAAGGACAAACACATGACGATCGCGACAATTGCCGCGGCAGAACGACAGCGATTCCGCAATACTCTAAGCATCACAGTTTCCTCCCATCAAAGGACCTAACGCCAGACCTTACAACTCACGCTGAACGTGTGCGCATCCTTCGCAATTCTGTGCCGTCGTCTAAGAGAAAAAGGATAAGGGAATGCTGAAGATACGTACGACGGCAACGCGCGGCGGGCCATTGCCGCCGAGTCCATCTCCATATCCCCATTATACCCCCATCCCTTTTTCTTACACATTCCTCTGCATTCTGTGCCTCTCGCGGCCAATCGTCCATCCTTAACGCAGCGGCCTCCCGCCGACAGCCCAAAAAGCAGAAACATCGAACCGCCGATTGACGCCGATTCGGAAATACCAATCCCCGATCCGCGTTTCCGTCCCCGTTCCTTACAGCGGATTGCCGTCGCTGTCGAGTTGCACGACGTATGCGTCACTCGGAAAGTAGAGACCCTGGAACCCCGGGACGACGTTCGCGACGGTTCCGGCAAGCAGATAGCCACCGTCGTCGGTTTGCAGCACGGAAGAGGCGGTTTCGTCGGCGTTCCGCGATCCAATGGTTTTGCGCCATACGAGATCGCCGTCCTCGGTGATTTTTGCTGCGACGATATCCCGTGCGAAATTAGGAAGCCACAACCAGAGGGGGCCGTGCCGAAGCTGGCTGCCCACGACAACATAGCCGCCGTCGCTGGTCGAACACATTGCGTACATCATGATACTAGGATCTTGGACGTCCTCCAATGCCTTCTCCCAGTCAAGATTGCCGTCTGCGTCTGTTTTTAGAAGGTAGACGACGCTCGTCAGCCCTTCCGGCGAACCGTGGGTTCCGGCGAGAAAATATCCGCCATCGCTTGTTTCTTCGACGCCGCACATCCGTTTGTAGCGGCTGCCCTCGAATGTTTTCTCCCAAACAAGATTGCCTTGCTCATCCGTTTTCACCAAGTAAACGTCGCACAAGTAACCAGTTACCGAGCGGGGAATGTCGTACTCACCCACGACGATGAACCCGCCGTCTGACGTTTCCTGAATGGCCACGGCCTCGTCCCAGCCGGTTCCGCCAAAGGTGCTTGACCACTCGAGATTGCCCTGATTGTCCGTTTTGACCACGTACATATCGAAATCTACTGCGCCGAACGATCGGGTATACCCCGCGAGGACATATCCGCCGTCAGCCGTCTCTTGAACGTCCACGGCCACATCGACTCCTTCTCCGCCATACGTGCCGCTCCACAGGACGCCGCCGTCGGCATCCGTTTTCACGAGGTACACATCTCGTGGGTCACCGAAAGAATCTGTGTATCCCGCCAGAATATAGCCGCCGTCCGAGGTCTCCCGTACGGCCCGGGCTTCGTCCGCCTGGCTTCCGCCGTACGTGCGCGCCCACATCGGATTGCCGTTCTCATCCGTTTTCACGAGATATATGTCCGAATCCCCGGCCACGAACCCGGCCCCGAACGAGTAACTGTACCCCGCGATGATGTAGCCTCCGTCAGATGTTTGTTATATATCCTCGGCGACGTCATCTTCGCTGCCGCCGTAAGTCCAAACATCTTGCGGTTCAAGCACGTCATGTTCCGGAATGCAACTCCCGCCTAGCACTAGCAGCGCAGAAAGCACCATCGCCCGCGCAACAGCCACCCAACCAGTTGCACGGAAACTTGTCATAACCGCATCTCCTCCATCTTGATGTGACACCTGCCTGTCCACATCGTTAACTCGGCCACCGCATTCCGGCGACGACTCGATTATGTGTTGGCCGACTACCTCTTGTGCCTTCGGCGCTGCCCGCGTGCGCCTCCTTCGCAATTCTTCTCCGTTGTGTAAGAAAACGGGGGTATGGGCATACTGTAGATAGGGGGGATGGGAACACGCGGCGGGCCATTGCTGCCGAGACCATCGCCATATCCCCACTATCGCCACATCCCCCTTTCTTACACATCTTTAAGCATTCTTCGCCTCTTGCGGCCAGGATTTGTCAAGTCCCCGTTCTTTGAGCCACGTGAAATGAGAAGATCTCCTGGTTTTGCCTGCTGGTTACGCTGTTGGAATCTGCCTGTGTTATAGTCGTTTCTGCCCGCGCGGAGGATAGGGCCACGCAGGGAAGCGGCCCGAGCGCCGCGGCCGGGGCCGAATGCCCCACCACGATCTCAGTGAACACCGCCGCGTCCCGCGTCGCCCGCCACTTCTCGTACAGGGCGATGTCCGACGGCGCCATGTCCCACCTCCCAAGATGCTCGCAACTCAGCGTTCCTCATTCTACTCTGCCTATACGGCAACGCCAAAAGGCAAATTGCCAACTTTTTCAGGCCTCAACGTTCATGGTTCCCACGGCGAAGACGCCACGGCGGGAAAGGCGCGCGTGTTTCACGCGGAAAGTAGTGTTGCGGTTCTCGGCGGGAAAGCCGGCCGCCGCAGAAGCGACGGCCGGCATATTCACGTAGACTTTGCGCAATCTGTTTGCAGTGCTGGAAAGCACAGTCTTAGTATGCGACGATTTCTCCGACTTCCATAAGTTCGACGGGAACACCGTCAAGCTCTGCGGGCGTATTGCTTTGCGCCTGCGGCGTGATCTCTTTGACCAGCACTTTGACCACAACTCCGGGTTTCCCGCGCGAGGACAGACCGACGGCGTGGCCTACGGCGCCCGGAACCTGCATCAACCGTTGGGCGTTCTTCGCTTTGGCTTCCGAGGCCTTTGCCAGTCCTTTCGGCGCCGAGGCGTCACCGGACGTTCCTGACGCCGAGGCCGGCACGCCCACCATGCTCACGCCGAGCGCGGTCAGCACATCGTCAATAGGATTGGCGACGGCAACGCGACTGCTGCCGGCGTAAAGCAGGCCGACCGCGCGCGGGTTCACTTTCTCGTCCTCGACCATCAGCGAACCCGAGTCGCCGGGTTTCAGGAATTTATTGCCCGGGCTTACCAGAATCTGGCCGGTGAACGTCGTCACGAAACTCCCTCCCGCGCATTCGTTCGAGTACTGGACGCTTACGGTGGCGTTGAGCGCGCTGACCTTTCCTTTTGTCAGCCCGCTGGTTCGGCCGCTCTTTTTCACGGCCATGTTCAGCGCGGCGGGAACCGTGTCCGAGGAAATTGCCCCTATCTCGAGGATGCGTCCCTCGGCGTCTACTGCGCCGGGAACCGCCTCGGCGACCGCGGCGTCAACCAGGCTCGTGCCGCCCGGCGCCAATTCCACCCAATCCGAAAGACCCGCCACATAGTCATCGAGAATGTTCTGACATTGGACGTCCACGTAGCCCGGCTGGTTGATCGGGTCGCCGGCCTCGGCAACCACGCCGTTGCCGCCGGCCACGCTGTCGCCCGCAAAGACGTGGGTGTTGCTGAGCACGTGCTGGGTCCCCAGGCTGTCCTGAACCAACGCGCCCAAGGTCCCGCTGCAGCAATAGCCGTTGGCAAGGTCGGTAACGCTGCCCCCGGACACGCCAAGCTGAATAGGCCGCTCCTGCCGGGCCGTGTGATCGACGGGTTCCTCCTTTTTCCCACCCTCAGGCGGCCCCCCGCCGGGCTTGTCCGCAGGAGGTTTAGCCTCCGCCAGCCCTGCAGCAACGATCAGTGCGAAAATAAGCAGTAGAGCAACGTTCCTGTACCGTGGCATGTCCACTTCCCTCCTTGTTCCCTATTACACAACATGTGGAGTCAAGACCGACTGGCTACCCCACAAATAGTATTCCGCGCACAAACGCTCCCTAATTTACAGTACTTCTATCGGCACGACTTGTCCCTTTCCCCATAGTATACTACAAATTCCCCGGTTTCGGGATCGGTGAGCTCCGATAAACGCCAGAATCTGCTTCGGGCCGCACGTAAGTGCTGGCCTCGCAAGCAGATCCACGGGTTTATCTCATCCTATCCAACGGATCGAGGCTCATGCCCAGCTTCTTGGCGGCGCAAGGGCCTTTCCTGCCCGAGAGGACTTCTCGGCGGCCTCGATGACGCCGATCACACGCCGGGCGCTTTCAGGCGTAACCGCAAGCGGCTCATCGAGATACAGATGGTCCGCCACGTTGCGGTAATACGCGTGCCAGTCGGATTCCATATAGGGAATCTCGGAATCGGTTCGGATGCCGTCCTTGAAACTGACGACTCGGAATTTGCCCTCGCCGACATCCTCGAGGGCGCCGTGCGTGCCCAATATCCGCCAGCGGCGTTTACCCACTGCGGCCAGACTCGACAGCTCGATGTTGGCGCAACATCCGTTCGCAAACCGGATGACGGCGTTGCAGTGGTCCTCATTCGTCACGTCGTGCCACACCCGTTTAGACTGGAAATACCCCGAGATTTCCTTAATTTCCGATGGCACGAGGCCTAGCACCCAGTCGACAACGTGGGCGCCCCAGTCGTAGAAAGCCCCGCCCGATACACGCTTGTCCGAGCGCCACCAGTACCCCGGATGACCGTAACCGCCCATACACGCCTCGATATGGAACACCTCGCCGAGGAAGCCCCGGGCAATGATATCCTTGATGGCCAGGTAATCGCCGTCCCAGCGTCGGTTGTGGAACACGCTCAGCATCCTGTTCGCGCGCTTGGCCGCCCCGATCATCGCATCGGCTTCCTTGACCGTGATGCAGAACGGTTTCTCGCAAACGACATGGCGGCCTGCCTTGAGGCATTCTATGGCCAGTTTGGCGTGCGTGTTGTGTGGGGTGATGATGACGAGCAATTCCACCCCGGACTTCCGCAGCATCTGCGTGGCGGAGGCGTAGGTCGCGACCCCGGGAAACTCCTCCCTGGCGGCCTTTCTTCGCGCGGCAATCGGCTCGCACACCGCCGTCGGGACGAGCCCGGCCAACGTCATGCTGTCAAAATGGAGCTTGCCCATGTGGAACGCGCCGCCGTACCCGATAGCACCGACCGTGATCGGCGCACGCCCTTTCCTTCCGAGCGCCCAATCGAGCCCGCGCACAACCATCTTTTGGAACTCGGGATGCGAAAAGGCCCGTTCGTCGTGGCCCAGCGCCAGATAGAACACCTTGCCTTTCCCGTAATCCTTCGTATACGCAATCGGCTGCGTCTTCCCTTTCCACATGGCCGTGGCCAACAGCGCCACACGGGTCGGATCGAACTGGTCAAGCAGGTACAATTCGTCCGTAATGCGAAACGCGGGGATCCGGGCCGTGATCGGCGACGTCGTCCCCGTTACGTTTACGGGAAAGTCTATGACTGGCCCGTGCGTCCTAAATGCGGCGCCGAGCATCTCGACGTACGCGGCATTCGCCCGCCACGAGGCCGCGGCACTGTGGAGCCCCACAAACGCCCCGCCGTGCCGCACAAAACCAAGCAAACCAGCCAGTTGCCCCTTGCTCAGCCTGCCGCCCTGGGCATATACAACAACCGCGGAGTATTTCTTAAGGCTTTCCCCTTTCAGGGCGTCGCGCTCCTCAGTAACGTGCACCGAGTACCTGCCCGTAGCTTCGACGAACCGCTTAAGGATCTCCCCACACGCCTCGAATGGATGGTATAAGCCGCCGATTATTCCCAGCACTCGCTTCTTAGCCATACAGCGTATCCCTTTCCTCACTTCCTCACGCGTCTCATTGCCAAACCCAAAAACCGTCGGCGTTGGATTGTAGGCGCAACAACACAAAATGGCAAGAACAAACTCAGCCGGAGATGCCCTCCCCTATGCCACGGCAAAAAGCCGTTCGGAACTGATATGAGGGTCTCGTCGGGCGCCCAACGACGCTTGCCAAGATCCCCAACGAGGCCCGCTCTTGAACGGAAGAAACGTCCCTTGACAAGTAGAGCGCAGCCCGCTATGGTTCTGTGTCCGCGCTCACTGAAACGGGATGTGCGATCGTCCGGTGCACGGCAGCGCGCGGTGCTGCATCGCGGCACGGACCTGCTGGCCGACGCCGGTGATAGAACGGAGAAGGGTGCATGGGAACAGGCGCAGAGCCAAGTGAACCCAATATCGAACGCGCGCTGACCTGGTGGGAAGAGTTGCCCGACATCTGGACGCCCGTGGGCTGGAAACACCACCTGTTTCGGTTCAATGTGCTGTTTAACGGCATGATCTCGGCCGCTAACGGCGTGCCCCTCACGTATAACAATCGCACCACGCCGTGGGCCGATCAGGGAGTGCAACTGTGGCCGGCCCCCTCCTCGACCCCGACGTGGCCGGCGCGCCCAGGAGAGCCGCGGGACAATAACCTCGTGCTACAGGGTTGGCAGAACGGCGCCGCGCCGGTGCTGTGGTCCGAGTGGGTCCGGGACGGCCTCGTGCTTCGTCAGGACGTGTTTGCCCACGTGCCCGGCGGGAAAGCCGTCGAGAGCGGCATCGAGCCGCTGTTCGCGTGGATCCGCTTGACTGTACATGACGCGGTCGAGGGCCTGCCGTTACCCGACCGATATGGATTCTCGCTCAAACTGAACGCCCCCTATGTTCTCGCGGGGGGGATGATCACGCGATACAACCGCCGTTTCGAAACGGAACGGGCACAATATCCGCGCGCGTTGACTCCGGAACCCGAGACGTACGACGCCGCCCATGGCTGGCGCCTCCTCGAGCTGGACGGCAAGGTCCGGTTGGCCGTCGCGCCGGGCCAAAAGTGTGCGTTGCAGTTTCTGCCCAACGCGCCCACCGAACAGGACACCTTGATCTTTGTCGAAATGGACGCGGTCAATGGGCGCCATGTCGACCTCTTGCTGCCGATGTTGCCCGAGGCGCGAGACGTTTTCGACGGCGAGTTGGCCTTGGGCTATGACGCCGCCCTCGAGGAGGCGAACCGGTTCTGGGCGGCGCGCCCCGAAACCGCGGCACGCTTCGACACGCCGGAACCATACGTCAACGAAGCCATCCAGCGGCTTATCGACATGACGGAGATGATCACGGAGAAGGACCCCGCCACCGGACATACCGCGATGCTCGCCGGCTCGTGGAAGTATGAACTGCTCTGGCCGACGCCGGTTTCGATGAATACCATCATGCTGATGGACATCATGGGCTACCACGACGAGGTCGAGCAGACCACCGCCATGTACAAGTCCGAACAAGGCACGATCAAGCCCCCGGGAGATCACTATCAACTTCATCCCGGCTATCTGGCTTCGCCCAAAACCCTGACTTCTGTCGACTGGCTCAGCGACCACGGCGCGATCCTGTGGACGCTTTCCCAGCACGCGCTGCTCACCGGGCGCCGAGCATTCATCGAGGAATGGACGCCCGTTATTGTAAAAGCCTGCGAGTTCATCCAGTATGGCCGCCGGATCGAGGGCCACGGAGGCGTGCCCGGCCTTCTCGCGCCGGGCGTCGCCACCGACACCCGAGCCGTCAGTCAGGCCACGTGGAACGACGGCTGGAACTACAAGGGCCTCACAACCGCCGTCCGGTTGCTGAAGAGGATCGGCCATCCCTGCGCCGCAGAGTTCGCCGACGAGGCCGAGGACTACAAAAAGACGTTTCAGGCCGCATTGAGAACCGCCGCGGAACGGGCGCCGACGTGGACCGACGCCCACGGGGCCGTACACCACATGGTGCCGCACGCCCTGTCCGGCGCCCAGCCCCATGAGTTCCGACACGCATTCTACCTCGACACGGGCCCGCTGTTTCTGGTCTTTGCCGGCCTCATGGATGCCAACGACGACCTGATGCAGTCGACGTTGCGGTGGTTCCGTGAAGGGCCGCCGACAAAGGTCTACAGATATGACTCGGAATGTTGGCAACTGCCGAGCTTGCGGCACGAGATGTCCAGTTGCGAGCCCTGTTACAGTTGGAACGTCTTCCATTCGCATCAGACAGGCGACCGGGCCAGATTCCTCGAGGGGATGTACTCGCTGTTCGCGGGACAGATCTCCCGTAGAACGTTCACGGCCTGCGAGACCCGCGGCGGTACGTACGGAACCATCTTTGGCGCATTGCCGGTGTATCTTGCCCGACTCGCGGTTATTGACGATCAGATCGAGGAAGACGCTATACACCTCTTGCGGATGATGCCGTTGGCATGGCTCCGCACCGAGTGCGAAGCCGCGTTCGAGAACATGCCCACCGAGTTCGGGCCGATAACACTTCGGGCCCGGCTCGACGACCGCGGCAATCGCCTCCGGGTTACGTTCGAACCGCAGTTCCGGGAAACGCCGAACCGGGTGATGGTGCATATTCCGCCCCTGGCCGGATTGAGCAGCGTCACCGTCAATGGGAAAGAACTCGATATCGGTGAAACCGCAGGCCCTTGCACCATCACCCGGTGACAATAGGGACCTCAAGCATTGCACCCAGCGGAAGCGTTGCCCCCTGGCGGCGATTAGGTGAAGAAGGCTGGAGAACATGGCAAGCCAAGATATCATCCGCTCGTCCGGCGATTCGCAAACCACATACCGATGGACCAACGTCACCAGGAACGCCGCGTTTCCGCCTCGCGACGGGGCGGGCGCCTTGGTGTTTAAGGATCGCATGTGGCTTATTGGCGGATGGAATCCAGGCGATAAAGCGTACTACCCCCGAACCTGCACCAATGACGTCTGGAGTTCAAGCGACGGGACCGAATGGGTTATCGAGAAACCGAATACGTATGGCCTCGAAAATTTCGACCCGAGCCGCGATTGGGAAGGTAGACACACCGCCGGCTACGCCGTGTTCCACGACCAGATGTGGATCGTCGGCGGCGATCCGCTGCAAGGCCACTATCAGAACGACGTCTGGTGCTCATCCGACGGCAGACAGTGGCATTGCGTGACGGCCGGACGCGACGTCCCCTGGGGACCCCGCGTGCTGCACCATACCTTGGTCTTCAAAGACTGGATTTGGATCATGGGTGGGCAGACGTTGCCCCAGTTCGCCCCTGAGAAGGATGCCTTTTACGACGATATATGGCGCACGGCCGACGGCGTGCAGTGGGAACGGGTCGAGCCCGAGGGGCCGCACTGGCAGCGCCGCGGCATGATCGGCGGCAACGCCGTCTTCCAGGACCACATGTGGATTCTCGGCGGCGGCACCTACGATACGCCCGACCTTCCTGAACCTACCGTGCACAACGACGTGTGGAGTTCTCCCGACGGGATTCACTGGGAACGCCGTGTCGAGCACGCCCCGTGGTCGGCACGACAGTATCATGACGTCGCCGTGTTTGACGGAAAAATGTGGGTGCTCGAAGGAAACTCCGTCCGCGAAAACGCGAGGTGGCACCTTCTGAACGACGTGTGGTGGTCTGCGGACGGCCTGCGTTGGTTCGAGGTCCCCGACACGCCGTGGGCGCCCAGGCACGCCGCCAGCGTGTTTGTCTACGACGACGCCCTATGGGTCGTTGCCGGATGCAATATGGAATCCGACGTCTGGAAACTCGAACGGGTCGATATCGCCTGACCCGAAGTCCCCCGTTGTCCTTAACAATGCGAGTCCCCTCGCGAAACAAGCCCCGCGCGCGGACTTGCATTTTCGCGCATCTCCGCGTAAAAGAGAACCAGGGGGCCGGCTGAACAAGGGGGCATTAGACAAGCGACGCCGAAAAGCGCCCGCAAACCGTCCTGGTTAATGCAGTGGGTCTTTCGGAAGAAGAAGCTTTTCGACCTTGCCTCCCAAGAGCCTTCATCTTTTCGCCCCGAAGAAATGGCGCGATCCTTACAAGGAGAGATAGGATGAAACAGAGACGGTGCGCGTTCTGGCAATGGTTCGTGTGGTCGGTTGGTGTGGGCTTATTCCTGGCCGATGCGATCCAGGCACAGAGCATAGAACTGCCCTCCATGATCCCGATAAACAATGGCTATTTCGGCCAGTCCGTTGCCGGGCCGCCGCCGGGCGCCCTCGCCGACAACCGCGCCTTGGTGGGCGCGTATCAAGAAGGCGAGATCGCGGAAGGCGTGGTTTATGTCTTCGATGTCGTTTCGGAAGCAAACACGTTTGTGATCGGGTCGCCCAGCGTCGAGTATTTCAAGTTCGGCTGGAGCGTCTCGAGAGTGAGCGACGTCAACCTCGATGGCGTTGACGATGTGGTCGTCGGCGAACCCCAGAACCCGCCCGCCGCCCTCGCCCCTTCAGGCAACGGCCGTGCCTACATCTTCGATGGAACCAACGGCACGCAGTTGCAGCTCATCGAGGCATTCAATCCAGAAACGGGCGGCGAGTTCGGCTGGGCCGTCTCCGGGATGCCCGACGCCAACGGCGACGGGAAGGGCGACATTGTCGTGAGCGCACGCAAGCAGGACGGCGGCGCCACCGACGCGGGACGCGCCTACATCATCGACGGCGCTACGGGCGCCCTGCTGTGGACGCTCGAGTCACCAAACCCCGAAGCGTCGGGCCTGTTCGGTTGGGGGGTGGCAGGACTGCCGGACGTAGACGGCGACGGATTTGGCGACGCCATCGTCGGCGCGCCCCAAGAAGACATCGCTGGAACCCTAATCGCGGCCGGACGCGCGTACGTGTTCAGTGGCGCCAACGGCACGCTGATCCACACGCTCGTCTCCCCAATGCCCGAAGCAAGTGCCTTCTTCGGTCTGTCGGTTTCCGCAGCCTACGATGTTACCGGCGATGCCATTGCCGACGTCATCGTAGGGAGCGACGGCGATACCGTTGCCAGCCTGGAAGGCGCCGGTCAGGCCTACGTCTTCAACGGCGCGACAGGCGTCCCCTATTTGACCCTCGCCTCCCACAACCCCGAAGCCACGGGCACGTTCGGGCGGGCGGTCGCAGGCCTTCCGGACATAAACGGCAACGGCGCAGGCGAAATAATCGTCGCGGCGTATCTGGAAGACGGCGTAGGGATAACGGACTCCGGAAGGGTCTACGTTTTTGACGGTGGAGACGGCACGCTACTCGAAACAATGACGTCCCCTAACGCCACCGCATCGAGCCTCTTCGGAAGCGCCGTGGCCGCCGGACCGGACATCAATGCGGACGGGAAAAGCGACGTCCTGGTCGGGGCGGCGTATGAGCCGCAGTTCACGCCGACTCGTCAGAACACAGGCCGCGCCTATGTCATGGCCGTAAGCGCCACCGGCGGCGAAGGTGAGGGCGAGGGCGAGGGCGAGGGGGAAGGAGAAGGCGAGGGCGAGCTCGACCGCGATGGGGACGGACTGGCCGACGCGGTTGAGACGAATACCGGCACGTACGTCTCCCCAGCGTCAACGGGTACCGATCCCGACAACCCCGATACGGATGGCGACGGAATGCCCGATGGGTACGAAGTCGCTTACGCATACGACCCGAACGACCCCAGCGACGCTGGCGCCGACTACGATGGGGATGGTCTCAGCAACCTCGAAGAGTTTCTTCGCGTATCCGACCCGAACAATCCGTATGACCCCGTCCTGGTGGGGTACGTGTCATCGGCTTTCGGTGACGACATCGCCGGTGATGGAACGCTTGCGAGCCCTTGGGCGAGCATCTCCTATGCCCTGACCCAAGTGGCCCCCTCCGAAACGACCCCGTATACGCTGCTTCTATTCGACGGGACCTACACGGAGTCGTTTGACCTCATACCCGGGATCACGATCGCGGGTATGCAAGGGGCAACCGTCGTCATCCAAGGTCAGGTCAACGGGGCAACCGCGTCGGTCCTGCGGGGCGTGAAGATCGAGGCCCCGGCAGCCGCCGCCACGTCGCCGTTACTCAACGTGACAGGTCAGATGACCTTGGTCCAGGTCGAGTTCGACGGCGCCGGAAGCCCCGGCGTAACCGGTATCACCGTTGCCAATTCCGCCTCAGCGGACACCTTGATAGACACGTGCACGTTCAGGAATCTCGACATCGGCATCGAGATCCTGGGGACCGTGCCGTTGATCCGCAGATGCACGTTCGCCGCCATTTCAAACGACGGCGTGTTGATTCGCGCCGTCGGCAAGGCCGAGGCCGGCGACAATCCCCTCGGCGATGTTAACAACCCGAATACCGGCTACAATACCTTTGTGGAAATCGGCCATCTGGCGGTCAACAACGAGCGCGGTGAAGAAATCCTCGCTCAAAACTGCTTCTTCGGCGAAGGCGTAACCGTGTCTGCCAACGTGGACGACAGTCAGCAGTTGAAATCGGGCGTGCTCCCCGCAAGTATCGTTTGCGTCGTTTGGGATGCAGTCACAACCGCCCGCGTTACGGCCGCATCGGTTACGCTAGACGGCCTCTTGACTGTGACGGCCAATACTAACGGCGTGTACACGTTCGCCTGCGTCGCACCGGATACCCCCCACACAGTCGACGTTACGGCAGCCCCCTACGTTCCGGAGAGTCGCAGTAATGTGACCGGGGCCGCCGGCGAAGTCGTGACGCTCGCGTTCCCGCTGACCCTTGCCAGCGGCGGAGAGGGTGAAGGTGAAGGCGAAGGAGAAGGCGAAGGAGAAGGCGAAGGAGAAGGCGAAGGAGAAGGAGAAG
>DUZM01000015.1 GCA_013349485.1 Candidatus Hydrogenedentota bacterium
ATGTCGCCGAATGCCGCCCCGCCGAAATTGGCCAGGATCGCTCTGCCCGTTTTCGACAATCTGTCCGATTCCGCCTGGAAATAATCGAGTTCGTCTTCCGAGATGGGTTGGAACTCCTCGAGGTTGGCCTCCACGTCGAGCGCGTCTTCGCGGATCGGCGCCTGACGCACGATCGTGTCAAAATAGAAACCGCCCTTCGGCATGCGGCCACTGGGCGGCGCCGACCTATCGCCCTCGGGATACATCAGGACGTCGCCGTTCGGCGCCGGTTCCGTGTTGAAGGCTTCCGGAACCAGCACCGGCGTACCATCGAAAAGCGTCCACGGCTTCCAGTGCTCGTTCCTGAAACCAAACAGGTTTCGCGAACCACCCAAACCGACGACGTCAACGCCCAACGCGTCCATCAGGTCCGGCGCAATCTCGCCCAGCATCTGGTACGGCTCGACCACCTTGACCGGCGTACCTGCCTCGTCAAGCCCAAGCGCCTGGCGCAGCACGTACACCGAGCTTACGTGCATGCCCGTCACCGCGCTCGCCCCAAGGTCCAGCGGAACCCGATCGGCTTCCTGGTGGTCCAACGCTGCCTCAACGCGTTCTCTCGACGTCATGGCGCCTTCCTCCTTACGCATACCGTTCCCCGCCTGCCCCGCCTCCCGCGGCGCCCCATTGTATCAAATTTGCCGGTGCACCTCGATGCGACGGTCGCGGACACCGAAGAAACCGATCGCGGATCCTGGCGCGGGCCAGTTGGCCGTCACGACGTAGGGGGGACACATTTTTTGCTTGACAGACCGCGGGGAATGGGATATACTCAGATTGTAATTACCAGTAATTACCGGTAGTGGTAGGTAATGATAGGTCATTTTAGGTCATTATAGGTAATGGCATCGCCCGCCCGCCAGGGGGCGCAACGGCCGGGCGAGTACCTCTCGAACCGGATGCCATAGGAGCTGCCGCCTCAAGATGCGTGTTCCAGCGGATTTGCCGCTTTACGAATTGATAAAGCGCGATTTAAAGAGCCTGATGGAGAATGGCGACCTGCCCCAGGGCGCCCGGGTGCCGTCCGAACTCGATCTGGCCCGGAAGTACGGCGTGAGCCGCAATCCGACCCGGCAGGCGTTGCGCGACCTTGAACTCGAGGGCTACATCACGCGGGCCCCCGGCCGCGGCTCGTTTGTGGCCCCGCGCGCGCAACACCAGAGACTGTTCGCCGTCAACGGCTGGCGCACGGTTGCCGTAGCATGTCCGGGCCTCGAGTGCCATTACACGCGCAAGGTCATCCAGGGCTTCGTCCAGGGAACCCAGGAGCGCGGCGTCCACGCGATGGTCTACTTCAGGAGGCTTAGCACCGAAGACGAGTTCGATTTCCTGGCGGACATACGCAACAGCGGGATCGAGGGCGTAGCCTTTTGGCTACAGCACACCTCCCAGCAAATTTTGGACCTGCTCCGGAAATTTTACCAGTCCGCTTATCCGTTTGTTCTATTGGACCGTTTTGTGCGGGGGCTCGACGCGGACTTCGTGGTCACGGACAACGAAGACGTCGGATACCAGCTTACCTCGGAATTGATCCGCAGGGGTCACACCGACATCGGGCTGCTGACTTTTGAACCCGAGGCAACGTCCTCCTATGACCGCGTGGCGGGCCATCGGCGTGCGCTCGAAGAGGCCGGTATCCTGTTTACGGAAGAGTTGATGGCGGTGCACGACCCGCAGGGCGATCCGTTGTCGGCGCTCGTCGACCGCATAATGGCGCACCGGCGCCGGCCCACGGCGTTCTTCTGCAACAACGACGGACTGGCGGCGATGTTGCTCGACGAACTTGCCGAACGCGGCTACGGCGTGCCGGGCGACATCGAACTCGCCACGGTGGACGATAATGAACTCGTGGAAGCGCTCGACGTTTCAATGGTGACGGCGTCGCAGGCGGGCCTCGAGATGGGCCGCGAGAGCGCCAAGGTCTTGTTGGCCCGCATTGACGACGGCCACGCGCCGTTGCAGCAGCGCTTTCTCAAGGCAAGGCTGAATTACGAGCCGACCGCGCTTCAGGGCGCGGCAAGAAAGAAAGGGGGGCGCCTGGCGCAAAAGGAAAAGGTCTGAGGTTGATGCTCATGTGGCAATCATTTTGTGTGTCAGTCATCGGAACAACGTAACGTGAGGAGACAACCAATGCGAGGAAAAGGCTTTACACTTATCGAGCTGCTGGTGGTGATTGCCATCATCGGCATTTTGGCGGCCATCCTTCTGCCTGCGCTTGCGCGTGCGCGGGAAGCCGCCCGGCGCGCATCCTGCGCCAGCAACCTGAAACAGTGGGGCATTATCTGCAAGATGTACGCCAACGAAGACAAGGCGAACCGGTTCCCGCCCCTGTCCGATGTCTTGGTGGGCATGAGCACGTGTATGCCCACGCCGGATCCGCGAGACATCTATCCCGACTACCTGACCGACCAGAACCTCATGGTTTGTCCCTCGGACTCGGGTAGTTTTGCCGTCTACGTGCAGACAGGCACTATGCCTGACTGGGACGACGCCAAAGAGGCGGTAGCCAACGTGGACAACGCTACAATCACGAACAACTGTGTAATGGCCCATTTGGCCGTACCGCGTTCGTACATCTATCTGCCGTACACCGCACAGACGCCCACCGAAGGTCAGAACGCCTTCCAGTGCTGGAAAAAGGGCGGAGACCAGTTCGCTATAGTCGTCTGGTACGCCGTTAAGCTGGGATTCCCAGTCCTGTACCCGGAGGACGCGGCCCGAATCGACTACTTCTACCCCGGCAATAACCCACCCGGACCCGACGGATTGGGAACGGATTGCCCGTACTTGGACCTGGATCTGCTGGTCGCGGGCTTCCCGGGCGGCGACGGCGTGATGTTCCTCCCGCACGGATTCCGTGAAGACGAGAGCAAGTTAAACCTCGCAATTCCTTTTGGCTTGATCCCTGTTGACGCGCTTGATGCCAGCAGCAACGCCAACCTGGCGATCCGCGGCTGGACGGGCACATGCGCCTCAGGGTCTCACTGCTGGGATCCCCAGATTCAATGCGAGATCGCGGACCCGAAGATCCGTTTCGTGAAGGAAGGCATCGAGCGCTTCTTCATCACGGACATCAACAACCCCGCCGCATCCAACAAGGGACAAAGCCGGGTCGCGGTGATGTGGGATGCGTGGACGCAGACCATCGCCAGTTTCGATCCAACGATTCCTGACGACGGCGTCCTCGGGCGAGGGGACTGGGACGGCCTGGTCGTCTTCAACCACCTGCCCGGCGGCGGAAACGTGTTGTTCATGGACGGACACGTCGAGTTTATCCGCTACACAAAGACGCCGATAGCCACCACCCCGGACATGGCGACCGAAGGCGGAAGGTACCCGCTGTACAATGAGCCCTATGGTGCTTGGGGCGGCGGCGACAAGTTCTCGAGCGACATCTCCCAGCACGTCTTCTAGTTGCCGGAGAGGTCGAATTCACATGGAACTTGAACTGGTTGCATGTGGTTGGTGAGCCTTTACAGGTGCGGCCCCGGGCTGCGAGTCTGGGGCCGTACTGGACCACCCGGCACAGGCCGGGGGTGCATAAGCAATGTCCGGACACAGAATGCCGCGGCGGTCGAGACGCCGACCCGACGCGTTCGGCATCCTGGACAGTGCGGCTCGTGAAGGTCTCTAGATACGGAAGCGCGGGCAGTGCAAGGGAAAGGTGTGATTGGTTATGAGAGTTACATGTGTGGGCGCTCTTTCAGTGATGCTTCTGGCGACCGCAATCGCCGGATGTATCCCGAAGGGGCAAGCGAAGAAGCTCCCAGAATTCGAAGTCGTCGCCCCGGAGAACCCGGGGACCATCGACCAACTGGTCGGTACGGTTTGGACACAACCGGACGTGCCGATTCCCCCGAAGGTCCATTTTGAAAACCGGAACACGGTGGACGTGTCCGGCAAGAAGTACCCGTACGTACTCGCGGACGGAATTCTTACGATCGATCTGGGAGACGGCAAGGAATTCAAAGGGACCTGGGACGGCAACCTGCTTGTGCTCAATAGACGCCGCTATAAGCGCATCACTCCGTAGAGGCGGGCCAGAGGCGCCCCGAGCGACCCCCCAGTCTCGCGCGATGTCCCGCCGGGGGAACGCAAGGCGGCCACTGGACGGCAGTATGCCGACGCCAACCAGAGTTTCGTGAACCAATATGAGGTGCGTTCTTTCATAAAGGTCTTTGGCCAGGGCGCGAGCCCACAGCGTGCATTGCCTCCCAGCACGCGCGCTTTGGCCGAAGACCTTCCCTTTGTCTTTGCTCTGCAACAAGAGCCGGGGGCGGCTCTTCTTATCCGAATCGCCGCGATGCCGCCCCGGCAAGCATAGTCTTCCCCGGGCGCAGCCATATTACGAACGCGCTCGCGGCGATCATCGCGAGAAAAGACACCGCCGTGCCCGCGTAGACAAGCCTCGGTGAAAACACAAAACGCACCCGATGCGTGCCCGGCGGAACCACAACCGCCTTGAACGCTTGATTGGCGAGCAGGATCGGCACAGGTTCATCGTCGACGTACGCCTTCCTGCCCGGGTAAGCGGCGTCCACGAACGTTAGGATTCGGTGCTCGGGCAGGCCGTTTACCTCGACCTCCACCGAGTTGACGCTCCGTCCTACGATCGTAATGCGTTGGTCTTCATCGGCTTGATCCGCGAGTAACCTCACGTCGGCGACGTGCACGTCCCCGCGCGCCTGCTTCGTCTCAAACGTCAGCGTGCCTTTCAGTTTGCTGAAGTCCGGAAGCGCAAACTCGAGCGTTCCCTCCCGCCCTCTTGACGGCCCAAACGCGTACGTCTTGCCCAACGCGTCTTCTCCCGTGGTTGGGTCGTAGAACCACGCTTTGGCGAGGCCCGCGCATGCGCTCCTGTATCGTACGCGCAACGCACAGTGGACAGGCGGCATTTCAATGACAGGTAGTCTAAGGCGGCACTTCCTCGTGCCGTCTCGCCGTTCTACCAGCGGCGACGCCTCGGGCACGTTCATAGGGATTTCTTCGATGTGGCCTGACACCGGGCGCTTGGACAGGAGCTCTCGCTCGATTCGGGGAACCGGCAACACCGGCGGGTCGCTGAGAAAGACCGTAGTCGTTGCCGGAAACAACTCGCCCTTGCCTGGCAGAGGCCCCTCGACGTACTGCTTCGCCAACCAAAAGGGCCGTTTCAGGAACAAGTTCCCGCGGGTATTGTCGGCGGTTACTTCCCAGTGTTTGACGCTACGAAGGTAGCGTTTCTCCCTCTGCGGCGCACACAGCGCCTGCCGAACCCGGCCAATGCAGACAGGGTCGTAGCCGTTGATTACCGGTTTCAGGGCATAGAACGACTCGTTAGGCCGTCGGTCGATGCCTCGGCGGTTCTCCAACGGCAAAGCCCGCGCACCCTCGAGCGCATCGCGAGACCCCTTGTATCCTTTCCATTCCATCATGTAGGGAATGAAATGATAGTTCCAGGAAAGCATCTCGATGAAGACGAGCGCCGGCGCGAGCACCGACCAAACCCGAGGCAATCTGAGGTACGGGGCTGCAAGTAACGCGATTAACGTCGCAAGCGGCAAATACACAACCATTCTCGAGACGGCAACATACGGCTCGGCGGCCTGCCACGCCGCAAGATGCCACAACAAGATCGCACCGACGCCTACCAACACCCCAACTCGGACAAGATCCCGCTGCCACGACTTCGACCTCTTCGCCGCGGCATCCACGCCCAACCCGGCAAGCATCGCCAACGGCAATCCCGCGAGTATGCCCGCGCGCCAAGGCGAACTGAATTGAAAAATGTCCAGTCGCTCCACGGCCCAGCCGAACGGAAATGGCGGGCCGAGCGTGCAGTCCGTCAAGAAGACGAAGAAAAAGGCATACACAAAGACGGCCCGCTTCTTCGCGTGACCCGCCGCCATCACGGCAAGGAACAGCACGCCCAGCCCTGCTGCACGGCACCCTTGTTCCTCCCGGGTCGCGCCTGGATATACGATCAGCGAGCGAAACAGATGCATCGGCGACAGGTCTTGCGAGGCCGGATTCACGGTGAAACCACGGCCGCGAAATCGCGCGCTGAAGCCCCCGAGTTCCAACGCCGGCAGCAGCGCGGCCGCAGCTACCATTGCGCCGATGACGCCTATCAATGCCAATACAACGGCATCGCGGGAAATACGTCGCAAGACACCTAATGGCGCCCGCGCGTCGGTGCGACGAAGGTGTACGAGCCGATCAATGAGACAGAACGCGGCAAGCGCAACGGCCGTATAGAACGTCAGTTGAGGAAACCCGGCCAGAATGCTCACGCCGAACACGAGACCCGCCCCGGCGCCGTAGAAAACGCGTTCGCGCCACGAGGGCGCCCGTATCGATCGGCGCAACAAGAAAAGAAGCCACGGGAACCACGTCGCAACAGCCGCAAGCACCCATTGCTCCAACACCCGACGCATGAAGTGCGGGCCGAAAATGTAGGCAAACGCCGCTACGAGACCGGCCCCGCGACTCAACCGGTAGTCTCGTGCGAGCATGAATGTGCCCACGCCTGCAATCACCATATGAAGCGCCATCATCAGGGCAAGGCCGACGTGGGTCTTAAAAGGTGTCGGGGCGAACGTCAACAGACTGCGGACAAGATTAAGCGGGTAGAACAGACTCACCTGGGGATTCGCGGCAAACGGCGTCCCGCAAAAGCTCAACGGATTCCATAGCGGAAACTCGCCCCGGTGAATCGAAGCGTCAATGAAAAAGGCCTGCGGGCCATGATACCGATAATAGTCGAATGTACCCGCCAGCTTCGGCCAATACGGGGGAACTAGAAAGTGGGAATACATGACCAGCACGGCGGCCAACAGGACCAGCGAGCAAACAAGCCAAACCGGGGTTTTCCGAAACGTGCGCGTTCCAGCCAAGAGTAGACGGGTTGGCAAGACAAATACTCCCCTTGCCGGATCGGTTTGGGCAATGAAGGCGCCGTGGACGCTCAGATGCCTTCCCGTTGGAGGAAGATGCTTTTGTCGACTTTCCCAAAGAACTCTTGGTAGAACGCGGCGTCATCGACGACGCGCGCCTCCATCACGGCCCCGTTCGTTCCCAGGAGCTTCTTCTGGAACGTAACGCGAACCCGGCATTGATCCCCATGCACGGACACGTTCGCCGTGCATTCGAGCACCACGCTTGCGGCCAGGGGGACCTCGTCCTTCTGCGCCCGTTTGACCGCCTTTTTGGTGTGCTCGATATTGGCCCATTTCTCCGCCGTGATCAGCCCGAGATCGGCGTCGGCGCTGTTCACCATGAACCCGAGATCCTGAAGCACATTGAGCATCGCCTTCATTGCCATACGCACGTCGGTCGTTGCATACGAGCGCGTCTGAAAATGGCGCATATCGAGTTGCGTCGCCGGACCCTGTCCCGGGCCATCGTTTGACACGCAACCGAACGCGACCACGGCCGTCAAGAATATGAACGTCAGACCACGCTTCATATCAGAACTTGCTCGAATGGTAGGAGAAACTTTCGACTTTCGCATCGGCGTCGAAACGGATGATCACCGTCAGCGTCTTCTGCGTCGTAGCGGCCCCGCCCTTCTTGCGGCCGTAGCCGCCGCCGATCATCCCGATCAACAGCGTGTCGCCCGCCAATCCCCCGCCCGTTGCCGAGCCGCTCACGTTCCCGCTGCTGTCCGAGTACGAGACTTCCGTCGCGACCTTATCGTAGATCCAGGCCTCCCGGCCCTCGCGATCCCGGGAAACAATATTGGGCGAGCCGAGTGCCGCCGCAACGTCCACCTGCGACATGCCCACCCGAATCTCCTTCTGCACGACCCCGAGCGTCATCTCGCGTTCCCGCGTCGAATGAAGATCGCCATGGTGCGCGCACCCGCAAGCCAACACGATGGCAGACCCCAGCAACATGGTAAGTAGTCTATGCCTGGTCATCGTTTCCTCTCCCGGTGTCGATTCCCCTCGTCCCGACTATGATACGGCCGCGCCGCACCCAATGCAATGCCCCAGCGAATTCCCGAGCGCCCCTTCGCGGCGCTTCATCCCGCGTCCTGCGCGCTTGTCTCGAGGCCCTCGATGGCGCGCGCAATAAGCCGCAGGCTCTCGACGCAACGCGGCGGGGCGGCCAAGAGGTGCCCGCACAGCGCTTCGACGGCCTCCCGATCGAGCCGCTCGGCGCCGATGGCTTTCCGGCAGCGTTCGTCGCGACGATACGCCCAGAGGATGTCGGCGGCATACGGCGGCTTGACGATCCCTTTCCGGGCCTTGCCGCGTTTGATCTGCCCGAGGGCCTTCGCCGAACGCGCCGGCGACCCACCGGAAAGACCTTGGGCGTCGCAGACCAACTCGTGTGCAACATTAACTGCCGCCGCACGGCTCAAGCGCGGCAGAAGCCACCGCTCGAGTTCTTCCTCCAAAACATCCCCGAGCAGTTGCTCCGCCGGCAACGCCCCCTCGCCGCGCTCGAGCAAGCGCAACACCCGTTGCGAACGCATCGAGAAGCGGCCAAACCCGGGAATCCAGGCGTCCACGCGCCGGCCAACTTTGTCGGGAAGTCTTGCCGCGATCGAGACGCGCTCCGGCCCCGTCGTTACTTCAAGGGAGCCGTCGTGACGCTCAATAATGCAGCGCCGAAACGACGCGGGACAGAACGGCCCCGCTCCCGCGCACACCGAACCCGCGAGCCCCGCGTCGATTTCGACGGCATACCTGCTTCTATCGAAGCCAATCAGGACCGTCACGGCCCCGCCGGCCGGCAACACCTGCGTCGCGTAGCGAAAAATACCCTTGAAAAAGGCGCCAATTTGATCCCGATGCATTTCAATAGGGGGCAACTCCGATACGCACAGTGAATCAAGCCGGATGGATTTCCGCGCGAGATCCTTCGCCGAAGTCGCCGCCGCTTCGGCCCACAGAACGTTCAAGTCGCCCGGCTCCTTGCCCCGGGATTGGCCGTCCACGATATCAAGGGCCGCCTCAATGGCCACCAGCGCCTTGTCGGGTTCGCTTCTCAGCCGCTCGCAGCCCTCCGAAACGCGGCCGAGCAAAGGCTCGATCCCTGGAACCGCCAACGGCGCCATGCGAACTCCCTTAAGCCGAAAGACGAGCCCGCTGCCGGCCGTGTCAACACGGCCCCCGCGCGTCGCCAGGGTCCACCGCGCCCCCAGCTCGTCCGGCGAGACCTCCGGGAGCCCCTCGAGCGATACGTCGCCACGGATCTCGGCCGGGCCATCGCCACTCATCGCCACGCAAGGGACCTCCCCCTCCTCGAAAATCTCCACGATAACGCCCGACCCCGACCCGCGCATCGCCGTTCTTATCACTAAGCGCAAACAGGCGCACACCTGCGCGACGTCGCCGACGCAATCGCGCACCGGTTCCGCATCCACCATCACGTCATCTGCATACCCCTCGAGTGCCGCCGTCAAGACGGCCCTCGGGTCGTACTGAACGTATCGCGGTGCACCATAGAGCGACAAATAATCCCGGCACGCGCACAACGCGTCGCCGAGCGACGACAGAGAGCCGGGGTCCCAGTCGCCTTGAAGCGCCTCCCGCGCGTACGCCAGCACCGGCTCGACCGCTTCACAGAGATCCGTGACTTCCATGGCTCTAGTGTACGAGACAAGCCGCCCGTTTCCAATCGCCAAGAGGTCCCGCACCACTCAAGAAACCTGCCCGCCCAGTTCCCTTCCCGTCCCTCTCGTCCACCCTGTCCACTCCGTCCATTTCCTCAACACTCCCCTCCACCTATTTCTCATCTTAGGTCTTAGGTTTCCCCCTCCCTGTGGCACCCTTCGCGCTTCTGGCCTCGGCACAAAACAGCGGGCAAACGGGCGCCCGTACACAATTCCGCGGGATAAGTACCTCCCCGGCTAGCGCGCAATAGTACGAGTGAGAAGGGGGTACGGCCGCCGGAGGTTATCTTCAAATCCGTTGTGTCGGCAGGACAAGGCCAATCCCCTTTTCGGATAGCGCCTTGTGCTCTCGCGGCTTGAATTGCGGCCGTGGCCATTCTTTGATTCTCCCAATGGCCCAAGTATAATCGGCATTCCACCAGGACGTGATGTCGCCGGATCAAGGCCCGAGCGCCACGGGGAAGCGCCATGCAGAATTTCGTCATATGCGACGCGACTATAGGCCTGCCGCGTCTGCGGGCCGGAGGCATCGAGCCGACGGTGGCGGATTTGCTGTCCGAGATGGGCCGGCTTCGGGTTCGCAAGGCCATCGTGCGCCATCGGCTGTGTCTGGACGTCGGCCCATATCATGGCAACCAGGCGCTCATGGAGGAAATCGAGGGGCAGCCGGACCTCCTGGCCGCGTGGGCTGTCACGCCCGACGGGCGGCCGCCCGACTTCTCCCCCGTTTCCCTTGTGAAGGCCATGCTCGATGACGGCGTGAAAGCGGCGTGGCTTGCGCCCAAAGCCCACGGTTTCCCGCCGCAACCGTGGTGCGCTGGGGCGCTCTACGGCGCGCTTGAGGAAGCGGCCATGCCGCTGCTCGTCGCGCACGACGACCTGACCGGCGACGATATCGATGCGATCGGCCGCGCCTTTCCTCGGTTGCGGCTCATCCTGCTCGAATGCCCGCGACTCGGCCGCAACCGTAACCTGTATCCGCTGCTCGAGCGCCACGAGAACCTCTTCTTGTGCGTGGCCCCGCCGTTTTCCGTGCATTGCGGACTCAGGGACCTCTGCCGCCGGTTTGGCGCCCATCGTTGGGTGCTCGGCTCGGGCTATCCCGAGGCCGAAGGCGGCGCAGCCATCGCCGGCCTCATGTACGCCGGTCTATCCGACGAGGATGCCGCCGCAATCGCACACGGGAACATCGAACGGCTGCTTGAGGAGGTCCGCCATGACGACCGGTGACCGCTTCGTCGAGAAAGCCCTCGAGGGCGAGCCGATCGACCAGTGCACGGTTATCGACATCCACGGCCACATCGGCCCAGAAGCGCCCGATTTCCCGATTGCCGACCCGGGCCTCGAGGCCATGATCGCCTCGATGGATCGAATGGGGATCGACCTCGCCTGTGTATCCGGACTTCCGGGCCTTTTTGGCGATGCGGCGCGCGGCAATCGCCTGGTCCAGAACGCGCTCGAACGATATCCCGACCGTTTCTGGGGCTACATCACGGTGGACATCGGCTATCCCAAGCGGATTTACCCGGAACTCGAGCGGCGCCTCGAGGTCGGTTTCCGCGGCATCAAGATCTGGAGCACCGGCCTGCGTCCGGGCTTACCCTACGACCACCCGAATTACGAGGGCGTATTCGATTTCGCCAACGTCCACCGCCTACCGGTTCTCGCGCACACCTGGGGCGACGAACTCGACCAGCTCGAACCCGCCATTCAGCGTTCCACTAATGTCCATTGGCTCCTGGCCCATGCCGGCGCCCAGCAAGTCGAGAAGTACGTCCGGTTCGCGCGAACGTACCCGAACGTGTTCCTCGAGCTCGCGTGGTCCAAATGCCCGAGGGGACTGGTCGAATACTTTGTGGACGAGGGGCTGGCAGACAACGTTGTATGGGGCAGCGACGCGACCTTCCTCGATGCCGCCCAACAGCTCGGCCGCGTACTCTTCGCCAAAATCTCCCCACGCGACAAACAGAAAATCCTCGGAGAAAACGCCCACCGCGCGTTGCGACTGCAAACCTGAGGTCTCACGATTTACACCGAGTTGCGTTCAAAAACATACTAATTCGATGGGAACAATAGTGATTTGCGTGACAATGCCTGTCGTTATACCAAGTTGCATTCAAAGACACACTAATTCGATGACACAACAATGCTTTGCGTGACAATGCCTTTCGTTACGCGTCATTCTGAGCAACGCGAAGAATCTCGCTCTCACAGATACCTTCACAAGTTCTAGATCCTTCGCTTCGCTCAGGATGACAGCAAGGCCATGGCTTGCCTGAAGTCACATAAGTTGATGTTTGAATACAACTTGGTACTAGACAGTGTCCCCGCGAGCCCAGTGGCTGGGTGCGGGATGTGCATCGACTCGAATCCCAGTTCACCTGCCCTGCGCCTGCATGAGTTCGTATTGGCACAGGGCCTCGAGTACGAAGGCGATGGTGAGGGATTTGGATGTCCAGACAAATGTCGGGCCGGCGTCGGTGCGCGCTACAAAGAACGCGCCCTCGTCCCAGTTGCCCCAGGTCGGATCCTGCTCCGCGATCAGATACTCGACGGCCTTGTCGATAAGGGGCGTTTGCCGGCTGGCGTTCATCAAGGTCAGCACGGCCAGCGCCGTATCCAAATGCGGCGCGCCTTTATCCCAAAACACGCCGCCCGCAGGCGTGACTTGCGCCGACTGCTCGACGGACTCGGCGAGGCGCTCGGCCGCCGGACGAAGCCCAGCCACCGGGCCTTCGCAATAGGCGCGGGACACGCTGTAGTGGAACGCGAACCCGTCCGGATAGTAATTGCCGAGCGATTCGACCCGGGCGACGTGCCGTCCTTCTTCCACTACAGCGTTAATGAGTGCGACGGCCTCGGCCACACCGGGCGTATCGAGCCGATCATACCGCGCCAGCGTGTACAAAACATTCGCGTTGACCACGAGGTCGACGTCGTTTGGAACGTGCGCTTCTCCGGCCTCACGATAGTCCAGCCACGTCAGAAATACCCCGCTTTGCGGCGGCAGCCAGTCGGGCTCCGCGCGTAGCGGCACGGCCCCCGTGTCGCGCCAATCGGCAAACAACTGCGCGATAGAGGTGTCCGGCACTGCGCCGCCATCGATTGCTGCGTGATCCAACAGCGCGGCATAGACGGTGGCCGTGACGTCGGCGTCGCTGGGGATCGCCATCGCAGCAGGATATACCTCGAGGTTCACCGGCCTGCGATCGCCCATCAGGACAGGGCCCTCGAGCCAGTCGCGCGCGAGCAGTTGCCCAAGGGTCTGCGGCGCGTCAAGCCGTTCATCCTGCGGCCAAAACCCGAACGCGCCCGCATCGGCCGCCCCCGGGCCCGACTCGAACCGCCGCATAAATTCGACGGCCCGCTGCCGCATCACCCGCGCATCCAGCACGTCCCGGCCCGTAAGCCCCAACGCGGCGGCGTTTTCCTCGACCACATGCGTCAAGGCATGATGAATGAACGTCACGATGAACGGACTGACGTCGCGAATGCGGAACGCCGGCGTCCCCTCGAGCGAAAACGACTGCGGCCAGTTCCCCGCATAATCGACCACCGGCCCGTCTTCCGTCAGCACCTCGACACCCGCCGCAACCTGCCGCGTCCGAAGAAAAAACAACGCCCGCCCAATCGGCGTCGCCCGCGGATTGCATTCGACGGACGTGCAGCACAAGACCACCAGAATGAGCCAGACCCTGAGAATAGGCAACGGCCGATACTTGGGCATGCTGCTCATACGCCCACCCCTCTTTTCGTGGCACCGACAGAACCATCAAGAATGGGTCTCCCTCCTATTGTACCTCTTCCGAATCTGGTCAGCCACACGCACGAACACGGAACAACTTAGCGCAGCATAGCCGCAACCAAAGAGTGTAAGAAAGGGAGATATGGAGATATTGGCGATGGGGAGATAGGCCTTTCAGCGTATCGTGACGTTCCCCGGTTGGCTTCATAACATATTCGGCCACAGCCTCTTACGGAGAGTGCCACATGAAAACTCGTGAAACGGACAAAGCCCTTGACAGGCAGTAGTAGGGACCCCTTCCGTACCTACACCTTGACGGCCTCTGGTCCGGCCACGCCGCGGGATCGAACCACAGGCCCGGCGTGAATCCACGGTCGGTAAGCCCCCGGACGGGGGCGACGGCGTAGAACCCGGGATGGGGCGAAGCGGAACCCTGGATATGCCGCCGCCCCACAACAGAAGAGCCCCCGGTAGGGGGCGACGCAGAAACGACAGGGCGAATTCAATGCCCCCAATTGCCCCACAAGAACCGATTCCGCTGAATGGGCCCCGCATGCAGAACCCTATGTCATGACGCGGGGCCAACCAAGGGCGCTCTGTCCGATGGGTCAGGGAACAGGAGAGCTCGGCGAAGTGTGAAGTAACCGGCGTTCCGTGGTAGAGTCGGAAGATACAAGCACAATAAACAGAGAATAGAATGCCTTTCGGGAAATGAGAAGTGGAAGCAGACACGATATTTGAGACCCCAAGACTCGTTCTAAGGCCCGCAACTATGTCGGATCTATCTGCCGTATTCAAGAGGACATCCGATCCGGAAGTTATGCGGTTCCATGATGGCCCGTTGAATCTCGAAGCCGCTCGGGACGGGCTGGAGCGCATCATTCTCAATGCCGTAAGAATGTTGCCTTTCGGTATCAGGTTTGTGATCGTCAAGAAAAACAACGAGAACGTGGGATACTGCTATCTTGGGCCTGGACACCGTCTTGGCTCATTGTCCCGGCTTGAAGACGACCCCATCGAGATTTCATACGATATCGTGCGAGATTCTTGGAACAGCGGATATGCCACAGAGGCGGCATGCCGACTCATCCAGCATGGCTTCGAAGACCTCGCCCTTCCTGAAATCTTCGGATTCGTTCACCCGCGCAACATTGCTTCGTTTCGAGTTCTCCAGAAACTGGGGTTTGTGAAGCGAGAGAAGGCCGAGTGGCCGAATCAGGGTCTTGTGGACCTTTGCAGCATCACACGAGAAAAATACGAGTCTTGGCGGAAAGCGAACCCAGCTCACGAATCCACAACGTGATGGTCATCCCCGAGCGATGGATAAAGCGCCTGACATTCAATCCGTCTCGTTCTCAGGCGCGAGGGCCTATGACGGATTATGTTCTTTGATGAATTCATAGACGCGTGTTGCCAGTTCTTGCGCTTCTTCCGAGAGTTGCTTCCAGTCTCTCATGTGAGCCAAGGCCTTTTGGGCGAACGCGGGTTTGTCCTTGATTGCGCCGCTCCCGTCGCCAAACACTCTCCCTGGGTTGAGATCTTTGTCAATGAATCCACCCAGGGGTATGTCCGCATAATCCTTGTGTTCTGGCAGCTTGCCTTCAAAGTCCTTGCACGCTTTGTAGGATTTGATCGTATCCATTAGTAACTCAGGGCTCAGCAAGTTCTCGATTTCGCGGTAGGGAAGCACATAGTACCGCTTTTTCATCTCTTCTTGACGCCCTGCGTGTCGCTCCTCTTTCCCTATGTCTCGATCGGCGATTACAAAAGCTCTCCCGCAGAGGCGTTCCGCTCTGATGGGCTCGTGCTCAAGAGCCTGCGAGTTATTGTCGGTTTCCTTGTTTTCGCTTGCCTCGCCAAAGAACCAGTGGGCGACATTGGCGCCGCCGTACTCGGCAATAGTGTAGTGCACGTCCTCGCGGAACTCAGGACTGTCCGCAGGCTTGGCACTTTGTTGATACAATTGCAGGTACTTGCGCAAGTACATTCGATCGGTCACGCCCTCGACCCAAATGGTGCAGTTTGTCAGAAAGACGGAGGAGTTGTGCACTCCCAGTTCCCTCAGCAGGTTGTGGTCTGTGTTACTTGTGTTTTCGATATGGAAACGGGGCTGGGTGCCGCCGCCTGGCGGCATTTCCTTCGTGAAGCGATACACGGAAACATTGTCCATATCAAGCGTCATATCCAGGAAATGATTCGAGTGTGTTGCCATAAAGACTTGGCAATTCCCGAAGACCTCATTTTGGCTTGTGAAGAGCTCCAAGAATTGGCGTTGCATACCCGGGTGGAGATAGAGTTCTGGCTCTTCAACGAACAATAGAACCGGTTTCTCGCGCTGGAAAAAGACCGGAAACGTCATGATGATCATCTGCTGCACACCGTCGCCTAACTCGTAAATGGGGCGCTCTTCATCCCCTATCTGCACGAGCACCACATCGTTGCTCTCGTCCGGCGTTATCGAGACTTGCCGTCCGCCAAAAAAGGCGTCCCTGAGGAAATCCTCGTACTTCCGAATCAGCTCTCTTTCTTCTTGTCTCCCGAGTAGACGGCGCCGCACTTCCAGATAAAGGAGCAAACCAGTGAATATGTTCCTCGGACGCCCCGACTTCTGACCTTCGAAGTAGTCCTGCAGCGTTCGCTGCTCATAGACATCGAGTTCCGCCTTGTTTTCAAACTGAGTCACAGCACCTTTCTTTGGATGACGGAGGCCGCGAAGGACGGGGACGTAGATCCTATCAAAAGCGTTCGAGACGATCTCATGTTTCGTAGCAGCCAGAATCTCATTTCTTGTACTCTGTTGCCGCTGTGCGAGTGTTCCCGGTACTCTTTCACGGACCTGGGAGAACACATTTGGGTCTAACAATCTTGCAAGGAGATCGTTAATCCAGTGGATGACGTCACGTTTGTCCTTCCGGTTCGCCGGGGCCGAAGGCAATATCAAGCTTTCAGCCAAATGCTGAAAGCCCCGACGGTTCAACGCCTCCACAATACTCGCGTTATATCGCTGTACTTGGCCCTCTATGAGCGTAAGACTATCCGCATGGACACCGGTCACGTTTCGGAAACTGTTCAGGTCTTGTCCGGACAGTGCTCGCAGAAAGCGACTTTTTCCCGAGTTGTTCGGCCCGATAAAGATGTTCGCCTTGGCCAAACCAGTGAGGTAAGGTTTACCTCCTTCGAAAACAAACTCTCTCGACATGTCTGCCTCATCTGCGCCCGTGCCTAGCCAGACGTGGTCGATGAATTCGGTGGGCATTTCCGTGGGCATTCTCAATATCCTCCCCGTTGGCCTCGCGCCGCTCATTACATCCAGAATAAAATAGCACAAGAAGAGGCACAATCAAAGTGCCCGAGGTTTACTGGGACGACTCACCGGCACCATCGCCTTCCTCAACCAACAGTTGGGGGGCGCGGTGAAGCGTGAAAGTGCTTGCCGAGGTGCAAGTTAACGACATGAGGTATCAACGTGTTGCTGCGTTCCGCTGATACGGCAGCCGTGATGGTTCGCGGCCTGCGCCTGAGACGGTCAAGCCTGCCGGCGGTTAACGCTCACGCGTTGAGTTTCATTGCGGCGCCGGCGTTGAGCGTAAGTGTCTTGGGAAGACGGATCGCGCCGGAGTTGTCGGCCTTTGCGTTGACGGCGCGGTTGCCAAGTGTGACTCTAACTTTCTCTCGGTTGGCGAATGCGGGCAGGTCGAGTCGGTTGAGCCTGAGTTTGCCCCAGAGCACGGTTAGTTTGGCGACCTTGCCCTTCTGGCTATACGTTCCCCACGCGCCGTCGAGCGCCCAGAATGTCTGGAAGTCGTCGGCATGGATTCGCGGCGCGAAGCCGATGGCGCCGCGTCCCACGTCGTAGGTGAAACCGGACAGGGCGGTGAGCAGGCCGTAGGACGACATGACGCGGGCGTAGTGGTGGCCGCCGCAGCACTCGAATTGGTCCCACGGGTTTCTCAGGAATCCGTCGTGTCGGTCGCGCACGGCCTTGGCGATGGTAAGGCCTTCTTTGATAAGGCCTTCCATGATGCAGTGGCTGGCGACGTGGTACTCGATGCCGGCCCAGACTTCGTTGTAATAGGCGAACGGCACTTTGGGTTTGCCGCCGTTGGGCCACGAGCACGCGAGGAGGCCGGCGTCGTCATTGAGCGCGCACACGAGCGTCTGCCCGCAGGCATGTTCGCGCAACGACGCGCGCCAGTTGTATTTGAAGATGGATTCGAGCGTCTTCTTGACGCGTTTGGGGTCGATCACGTATCCGAGTCCGGCCACTTGCGCCATCCATTGCCCGAGCAAGGCGTCCGAGATGCAGCCTTTGCCGAACTGATGTACCGGCGCCTTTTTCCGATCATACCGCTGGATGTAGAACTCGCCGTTGAAGAGGTGTTTCTCGACCCACTTCCGGCCCTGTTCGGCTACCTGCCGGTAGTCGGCCGCCTTGGCGGCTTGGCCGAGGTGCTCGGCCATTCGGGCGCCGGCCTCGAGCGCGCCGAGATAGAAACACGCCGTCAGTGGGTTGGGGCCAAGGAACTCGATGTCGTACGTGTTGTGTTGAACGCCGTCAATCACACCGTCTTTGTTGGCGTCCCACTCGACCCAGGCAAACTCGAGGGCTTGCTTAACCTGCGGCCAGATGGCCTCGAGCCAGGCGTCGTCGCCGGAGATTTTCCAGTCGCGATACGTCTTGATGATGCCGCCCAACTGGCCGTCGGCGCACGGCAGAAAATCGTTCGGTTTCGATCCGATCGGCAGGTTGATGCGGAATCCCATGCTGCCCTTCTCGCGCATGTTGTATGTGTAGTCGGCCGTCCGCATCGAGCGTTCGAGACTCGGGAACAGAAACGGGAGCGTCTGCTGATAGTTCCAGACGTGCGTGCACGAGCCTTCGCAACAACCGGATGTGGCGGTTGACCCTTCGAAGGCGTAGAACGTGCCGTCGGTCAGGCGCAGGCACGTGGCCGTCTTCAGAATAGCCATCTGACTCGATACGGCATCGATCACATACGGCGGCAGCGTGCTTGAGAATAATGCGTCATGGAACTTCTTTGTCTCGGCGTGAAGTGATTGTTCCTTGCGGTGCAGCTTGACGGCCACATCGAAAGCGTCCCTGAACTGGCTCGCGTAGTAGTTCTTCCATTGCGGGGCGCGGGCCGCGCCGTTGGCCGTGGTACAACAGGCCTGGATCTCGCTGGCCGACGCCCAATACTTCTCGAAGTTCGGGAAATACCACGTGAGATAAAAGGTAACCGTCTTGGCTTCGCCCGGTTTCAGCGTGACCCGGATGCCCAGCGCGCCCGGCGTCGTAACCCCTTCGGTGCTTGGCCCATAATCGTGATCGGGCAGCAGGCCGGTAGCCGAGAACTTATCCCAGAGCTCGTGTTGGGGTTCGGCGAACCACCGGTCTCGCAGCCAGTACTTCATAAAGGTCACCGGCTTGTCCGGCGTCAGCAGCGCCATCGAGCCGAACCGAGGATGGTCCTTCGCCCACTTCGTCGAGTGTAGATACAAGCCGCGCAAGCCGGCGTCTTCCCGAAACGCATTGACATTCTGGCCAAAACCGAACTCGGCGCGGCTGCGCGGTTCCCGTTCGGCTTCACCGATGCTGCCCACGGCGTTCAGAATGCTCCAGGCCACCGTGGCCCGCACCGTGGTCCGGGTCTTGTTCTTGACTGTGTAACGGAGAATAGCGGCAGGGAAGCCGGAATTGTCGGGATCGCTCGGAATAAACGGATTGTACGCCTCGAGCGACACCTTCACCGGGAGCTTCTTGCTGCGAAAGTCGATCCATGCGAACGGGTACTCGCCCCGAAACGAGCAACTGTCCATATGCGGGAACCCTTCGCCGCAGGTGTGCGGCGGAAAGCTGCCCGTCATAACATGCGGCGGCGGCACGGGCCCGCGCAGGACGCGGCACACCGGGTCTTTTCCTTGCGCCTTTGCGTAAATCAGCGGGAACGTAAACGGAAACACGCCGCCGAAGTTCGGCCGGTTGAAGATCGACACGTCTTTCAACCCGCCGTGGCCCGTCAGGCCCACGAAACCGGCCCCAATCCCGCCAATCGGAAACACAACCTGGTTCAATCGTTCATCTTCAAAGACCCGTTGAGGGCCAGGGGCAAGAAGCTCGTCTACACCGAATTTTCTATTCATGGTTTTCCCTTCAGATGATCTATACTACCCACCGCTCGGTGCCGCCCGCAGCCAATAGCGCGCCAGCGTGCAGCCGCGCGATCGCGTTTAGCCCACGCGCCCCGAGATCGCGCACGCGGCAATTAGTCGCGTCACATAGGTTCGGCAAGGGCAAACACTACACGACACGCGCGGCGGCGTCAAGCGTCATGAGAACGTTGTGCCGCGAGAAGGTTTGATGCATAAAATCATTGGCAAGCGGGAGTTTTTCCAGTATGCCGCCGGTGCCGTTGCCGGTGGACTCGCGTTGGCCGAACCCGCAACAACCGACATGGGGAAGGAAGACGCCGTGGACTCGGAAGCCGACCGCGATTACAGAGTGACATGGTATCAATTCACCGAACACCCCGATTCCGACACGTGTTGGTCTTTGTCCGTCGGCCCGGATGGCCGGATCTACGCCTCGTCCTGCGCGGAAAGGAGCCCGGGCGGCGTGGTCAAGGTAGTCCGATACAATGAGCAGACCGACGCGCTCGATTATCTATTCTCGCTCGATGAGATGGTCGACGACCCCTGGGATTCCGGTCGCGCAACGCAATGCAAGATTCACTACAGTTTCGCTCCGTCTATGCACGACAACATCCTCTACATGGCCACGCACCTTTCCGGCCCGCCGTTCGACCAGCCCGCGTACTCGCCGTGGAATTCGTGGCACGACGAGAAACGATGTTTTCGCGGCAGCGCGTTGCTGGCCTTCGACACGAAGACGGATGAGGTTTTGTGGTGGGACACGCTGATCCCGAAAGAAGGTTGCCGATGCCTGCTGCATGACGAGGAGCGCGGGCTACTCTACGCCCTGAGCTATCCCCGAGACCATTTCATCGTTTACGATATCCGGACGCGCACGCGACGCGATATCGGCCGCATTGGCTCGGTTAACGCCCAAGTGTTGTTTCTCGACAAGAAACACCGTGTCTGGACCTCCAGCGACTACGGCCACC
>DUZM01000016.1 GCA_013349485.1 Candidatus Hydrogenedentota bacterium
CGGAGTGTGGGGGCCTCGCGGCACTGTTGACGTTCGCCCTGTTCAACGCACCGTTCCACAGCGCCCCGCACGCTTTGGGCGGACTCCTATTCGCCGGGATCTTGCTCTATCGACGCCAACTCGACGTCGCGCGCGCGCCCACGAAAGGAGAAAGAAGAATGGGGACAATCGCCGCCTTTTTACGCGCGATGTCAAAAGCAGGCACGGCCGCCGTTGGGCCAACCATGCTAAAGAAAACGGTGACTGTCCCTATTTTTATTTTTGTTTTTGTTGTCGTTTTTGGGTTATCAGGGCTGCTTTTCTGGAGTGTGTTGTGGCCAAGTTACTGTTTGAGGGCGGCCCAGGAAGCCCATTTGGCCGGGTTGCCGTCGTTGCCGCTCTATGAACGCGTCGTACGGCACCCTTGGCCGAACGCCCTGGCGCACGCGAAGTATGGCGTCGCGTTGGACGAGGCCGGCCTTCGCGCGGCAGCGCGCCGGGAGTTCGAGCGGGCTCGAGCGGGGCTGGACACTGGCGAGATCCACCTTGCACTGGGCGTGCTCGCCTTCGAGGAGGGAGACTTGCCGACTGCGCGGCAGCGGCTCGAGGATTGCGTCGCCCGGTGGCCCTCGAACGCTTTCGCTTGGGACCTACTTCTGCGATGTGTTCCGGCAGTGGAACGGCCGGGCGTGGTCCTGCGGGCGCAGCGTTGGGTAGCTGCCGCCGAACTCGACGCGCCTTCGGCGTCCGGCAATGGATAAGCGACTACTCGACAAGCCGGGGCTCGAGGACGCCGCGGATCGTTACCGAGACCTGTGCGCCATTCTCGCCTGAAACGGTGAGCTTGTACGGGCGTGCCACCCCGACCTGTTGGACGAAGCTTCGCGCTTCGCTGTCGGCGCCAATGTAAGCGAGCAGCCTTGATTGCTCGTCTTCGAAGCGGACGATGGGCGCTCCCTGGGCCGCCTCGCCGCCTAATTCGACTGAGACGTTGGGGGCGCATCGATCGAGCCACGAAGAGCCTGTCGGAACCCATTCGATTATGAACTCTGCTGGCACGGACGTTTCGGGAAGGACATAGCCTCCCGGCGCGGCCTGTCTGTTGCGTTCGAGGGCATAGTTTGCTATTGCGCCGATTTCCTTTATGGGTGCGAGCCCCTCGAGCGCCATCAAGCCGAGAAAAGCAACAACCACGATGAGAATACATTGGGCAAGCCATACCGCGACGGCCCGGCTAAACGGGATGCGAAAGGCGGCGATCAGCAGAATCAGCGAAACGATCCCGGGGACCAGCAACGCAAGCCCGACAAACAGCCCCGGCGCCCAAGACAACACGTAGGCCAACCCGGCCAGCACGAGCCCGGTGATGAGTATGTTCTCTCGAGGCGCGGCCGCGGCCTGGAGCGCCGCCAGGGTTCCCCAAAGCACTGCCGGCCAGGCAACCAGGAGAACCAGCCCAAGGATCACGTGGGTCTGTACGAGTTCCCGCGCCAGGAGGTCGGTCATCGTACGGCTGACGTTCTCTGCTCCGCCGTCAGTGGCGGCAATATGATGAAGCGATAGATAGATGCCGCAAGACACGAGCGCGACCAGGGATAGGCCGCCGCCCAAGAGCCACGCCGGGAACGGCGCTTTTTCTGAGGGTTTGACCGCCGGCCGGGGCGCAGGCGCGGGCGCCTCGTCCTCGGCCGGGGAGCTTGTTCCTGCTTCCAGCATTGCGTGACACTGCCAACACCGCTCGAACTCCCGGCTGTTCTGGGCGCCGCACTCGGCACAAACTAAGGCGGCTTCCGCACCGGTTCCGCCGTCGTCTTCATCGAGGCCGAAGTCTATTTCGACCTCCTTGGCCGTTCCCGTTCTCAGGCGCTCGACGGCGCGCGGCGCCAGCGAATGCTCGGGGTCAATCTCGAGTATTTTTTCCCAGGCCGCTGCCGCGTCCGGCAGGCGGTCGGCGACCTCGAGTACCCGCGCGAGTTGCTCGCGCAACGGGATGTCCTCGGCCCACGTGTCGATGGCGCGCTCGAGTTCGGCAATCGATTCATCATACCGCCCGAGGCGGTAGAAGGTAGCCGCCAAGTATCGCGCTACGTGGACGTTGGGTTCCCACTCGTTCCGCAGGATCTGCAGATGCTCGAGCGCGTGACGGTACTCCCAAGCCATGTAAAGCTTCTTGGCCAGGCGCCACCGCTGGGCGTGGTCGTTCGGATGCTCTTCAACGTATTCCGCGATCCGCCATACATCCGTCATGGTGTGGTTCCTGGTTCTTGGTTCCTGGTTCCTGGTTTCCAATCGGGCTTTGCGTCTTGCGTTCTTACCCGCGCGATGACCTATGGTTACGACTACTTTCTCTTCTTGGTTTCTTTGCGCCTGATTTGCCGCCGTTTCTTGGCTTGTCGTTGCAGGACGCTGTTTACGGCCCATGTGACGAGGCCCGCCGCGAGGCTGGCCGCAACAATGCCTATGCCTACGGGGGCCGTCCACGAAGCGCCCTCGTACGTGATCTTGAATGCCGCGTACGTGCAGGGCGCGAGCATAACGAGGAAGACAACGATCCAAAACGTCCAGCCGGCGGCGTCCAGCCTAAGTGTTTTTGCCTTTTTCGCCACGTTTTCTTCCTATTCGAGTATTTGATCCTGAGGCAGAAGAATCCGGAAAAGAGCGCCGCCCCGAGCCCCGCGCAGGACCTCAACGTGACCGCTGTGTTCGGCGACGATTTTCCGCGTTACGGCCAGGCCCAGCCCAGTGCCGCGCGAGCCTTTGCTCGAGTAAAACGGCTCAAAGATCCGCTCGATGTCTTCTTCCGGCACCCCCGGGCCGTTGTCCTCGACGTCCAACTCCAATTCGCCGTTGTCCACAATTCGGGCGGACGCCCAGATCCGGCCGTTCTCAGACGGCGCCGCCTCGGCAGCGTTCATGAAGATATTCAGAAGACACCGGAAGATGCCGTCGCGATCCACGTACACGCGAGGCGCAATCTGGCCGGTGTCGATTTCAACTTGAACTTGCTTTCGCACGAGCAGCCCGAGGAACGTCTCGCGGACCTCCTCGAACAGTGCCGCCAAATCACAGGTTTCGAGATTGGGTTCTCGGGGTTTCGAGAACGCGAGCATGTCCTCCACAAAATTCGAGATCCGCTTCGTGCTGCGCTTGAAGACGGGCCAGCTTCTTTTGAGCAGCTCTGTATTGGCTTGATTTAGGCCCGCGTCGATCAAGTCCGCGCTTCCCGTCATTCCGGTGATGATGTTCTTTGTGTAGTGTGACAGGCCGGCAACGGCCTGGCCCACGGCCGCGAGGCGTTCCCGTTTCAGGTTCTCTTCGATAAGCCGCGCGTTGGCAATGGCCGTAGCGGCCAGGGAGGCAAACATTTCCATGAGGTGCAGATCGGTATTTGTAAAGGGCCCGCCGCCGATCTTGTTGAGCACTTCGACGACGCCCACCAGAACGTCCTTGTCGATGAGCGGCACGGCGAGGATCGAGCGGGTCTCGAAGTGGCTTGCTTGGTCGGCCGCGTTGCTCCAACGCTGGTCGGCGGGTGCGTCCTGGACATTTATTGATTCACGATTCGCGGCCGCGACGCCTGCGATGCCTTCACTGAGCTTCAAGCGAATCGCCTGTTTCAGCGCCTCCTGATCGCCGCTTTCGCCGAGGGCCACCCGGAAAAACAGCTCTTCCGATTCAGGGTCGTAGAGCATCAACGAGCAGGCCTCGGCGTGGGCCACCTGCTTGCTTTCTTCCATGATCCGGCCGAGCAGCGTGTCCAGATCGTTGATGTGGGAGATCAAGTGATGCGTGCGGTACAGGGCATCGACCATGCGCCGCATTTCGTCGGGCGTCACATCCTCGAGCCAGGCCGCATCTTGGTTGTCGGGGGTAGTCACGTCAATTCCGCGCAAGTTTATTCAGGTACGCATCAATATCCGTCAATGAATGATAGATCACGTCTCCAACGACCTGCAAACTCTCCGCGCACACCCGTTCGAGTGTATCGTTGGCCGTGTGCCAGTTCTGTTCGTGTTCGAGGCGGTTCGCGCCGTAACAGAAATCGATGATGTCGATAGCGGGAATTCCCGCGGTGCGAAAAGGAACGTGGTCGTCCTCGATCGAGCGACTCGCCCGTAGGAAATGGCTGCCGTAACCCAGGGCCCGGGCATTGCGCCAAATGCGCTGATTCAGCCATTCGGGAGCGTCCGTGTCGCGGGTGATACCGAGATAGCAGTCCCCTATCATGTCGACATTGATCATGGCCCGGATTTCTGAGAAACGCCCGCTCTCTTTCAAGTGGGCCACAAACGCCCGGCTCCCGTAAAGGCTGTCCGTTGCCGACCATTCCTTGAAGGCTTCCTCTCCGTCGAAGAAGCACAGCCACACGCTGCGCCCTTCACGCTTCGGCCCGACGGCCCGCGCCATCTCGAGCATCCAGGCCGTGGTCGAGCCGCCGTCGTTCGCCCCCACGAACGTGAACTCCGGAAAATGTTTGGTCTCATAGTGATTGCCGAGAATGATGACCCCGGGTTTCGTGCCTTCAGTTTTTGCCACCACGTTCACCATGGGCAAGACGCCGATGGGCGTCTCGGCCTCGAAACGGTGTTCCCAGACGTTCAGGCCGGCCTTGGTAAGTTCTGTCTTGACGAACTCACGTAATTGGTCCAACGCTTCCGAGCCCGAGGGCCGCGGCCCCATCCCGACGATAGTCTCGAGGTCGCGGTACGCCCGTTGTCCGTCGAACAGCGAGGGGGTCTTGGACGCGGCCACCGATTCCTTCGGGCGGCGCTCGAGCCCATAACGCAGACCCTCGGCGAGGAGCCACAAGAGCAACAAGGTCAACACGCCCATTACCAGAATCGCCTTGATTGCCGTCATCTCGCCAGCTTTCATCATACCGGCTCCATCCATTTCATCTCTGTGCCGCCGAGGCGCCGCCGTCATGCCCCTGTTAGCATAGCACGCCGCCTGCGATGGGCGTTAACACATGCCCCGGCTTGCGGATGCGTCTTCATGGCGAACGCAGCGGCGAGACTAGGGCGCGGTGAAACCAGGGACTGACGCAAGCGTAGCGAGTCGCCAGCGTCCCGTCTTGCTCGTCTTTCTGCGTTCGGGCGCCCAAAGGGTCTGGGCGTCGAAATGGGCGACGACATCGGGCTCGGGGTCCCCACCGTCCTATACGTTTGTGTCAGTCCGTGCTTTGGGCGTCGAAGTAGGCGACGATTTCAGGTTTGGGCGGCGGGACGTCCACGGGAATGCCGCCGTTTCTAAGTGACTGGGTGGCCTGGTAACCCGCCGCGACGCTGTTGCGAGCGGCCACGGGCGAGGTGAGCACTTTGCCGCCGTCGCGCGCGAACCGGACGAACTCGGCGACGATCTCGGGATCGGCACCGCCGTGACTCCCCGCGACAGGCGGTATTAAGTATTGTTCATCGCCGTAGGGATTGTAGTCGACGCGCCGGTTCCAGATGCGGACGACGCAGTGCCCGGGGAGGTCGCCGAAGTTCTCGATGCGGCCTTCGGTTCCGATGATGGTGTAGTTGCGCCAGGCATCGGGCGTATAGTGGCACTGCTGATAGGCGGCCAGTACGCCGTTGTCGAGTTCCATCTGCATCATGCTGAGGTCTTCGACGTCGATGATAGGGCTTAGGCCCGTTTGCGCAAGAGGCGGCCAGTTCGTCGGCACGAACGCGGGGTCGCCGCGTTCGTTTTCCTTGCGGCGCGCCTTGATGCGGTGATAGAGCGTGAGGGCGCCCATGGCGTTGACGCGTTTTGTGTAGCCGCCGCAGAGCCAGTGGATGACGTCGATGTCGTGCGCGGCTTTCTGCAGGAGGAGCCCCGTCGATTTCGCGCGCTCGGAGTGCCAGTCTTTGAAATAGGCGTCGCCGCCGTAGCACACGAAATGGCGGCACCAGGCGGCTTTGACCTCGCCGATCGCGCCGCCGTCAATAAGTTCCTTCATTTTCTGCACGAACGACATATGCCGCATGTTGTGGCCGAGATACAGCTTGCTTTTGGTCTGATAGGCGGTTTCGAGTATGCGGTCGCAGCCCTCGATGGTGATGGCCATGGGTTTTTCAAGATACACGGACTTGCCGGCCTCGAGCGCGGCCACGGCGTGCTCCTCGTGGAGATAGTCCGGCGAGGTCACAAACACGGCCTCGATGGCGTCTCGGTTCAGGAGTTCTCGATAATCCGTGGTGACAAAGACGCCGGCACCGTAGGCTTCTTTGAACCGTTCGAGCGGCTCGGGCCGGACGTCCGCGCCGGCCACGAGCCGCACGCCGTCGTCAGGTTTATGGGCGTGCGCGGCAAGCGCGCCGCGCCCGCCCGCGCCGATGACGCCGATCCGAAGTTCCCCGCCATTTTTCATCGATGAAGATCCCTTTCGTCAAGCCAGAGCCCCTGTGGTCGAAACCCTGTATTCTCACCAAGGTCTGAGCGTCTCTTCTACGCAACCGCCCGCTGAATGTCAAGCGGCCTCATGCCGCTCTTCCTCTTTGCGGCACGCCCGCAAGCGCGGCGCGGGTACGAGCCTGAGAAAGGGCTGGGAGTAAGAGTAAGAGTGGGAGTAGGAGTGGGAGGCGCGAGAGCTCGGAGCAACACTGGGTTAGCCGGAGAGGATTCTCCGCAGCACGGCCCCGACAATATTGCTATACGCCCACAAGAGAAGGTAGTTGATCCACATCCGGAACCAGGGCCAGAACATGTAGAGCAGGATCAGGACTGCCAGGATGCCCAGCCAACTGCCGAGCAACCGGCCTGCGGCCCGCACCACAATCCGGAACAATCCACGGCCAACGCTCGCCAGTTTCCGCGCGGCCTCGCGGGCCGCCCAGGCGAAATCGTTCTGTGTGTCGATGCCGCGGCTCCGGCTGGCGAGGCCGTCCGGCGAGCATTCGAGCACGAGGAGCGTGTGGCCGACTTGGACCCAGCCGCCTGATCGCACGATTCGGGAACGGACGGCGCCGGCGGGCTTGCCGTTCGCGAGTACGGTCGAGCCGTCTTTGCTTCGGATGCGATAGCCGTCCGAGACAACGGTGCATCGGGCGTGTATGGGCTGCACTGCCGTGTCAAGACGGACGTTGACGGCGCAGGCGGGGTCTTTACCGATGAAAAACGGCGCACGCGCAATGGGAAATTCGGTGCCGTCTTCCGGGCCGTTGACGACGACAAAGCAGTCCGGGTATCCCGCGCCGCCTCTCACGGTGTTGCCTCGGCGTGGTTCGCGGGCGCCCCTTTTCGGATGACGAGTTCGCCCTCATGCATCAGCACTTCGATGACGTCGCCGCGCTTGAAGTCTTCGCGCGTTAGGAGGTCGCTTGCCGGATTGGTCACGAGCCGCTCGACGCATCGCCGCAGCTCGCGTGCACCGAACTCCTCGCTGTATCCTTGCTGCGCGAGATGCTCGTAGGCGCGTTGATACATCCGGACTTTGATGCCGCGATCATGGAGCCGGGAACGAAGCTCGTGGATGGACAACCGCAGGATCGCCCGCACATCCTCGAACAGAAGCGGGTAGAACGGCACGATCTCATCGATCCGGTTGATGAACTCGGGCCGGAAATGCGCCCGCAGCACATCGAGCAGCTCGCTCGATACCTCGTCACGATCGCCGCGACGGAGCAAATCCGCCGCGATGTTCGACGTAAGGATGATGATGCAGTTCCTGAAACTGACGACGCGGCCCCGCGAGTCCTTGATCTGGCCTTCGTCAAATACGGGCAGAAGAACGTCGAACACCCGCCGATGTGCCTTCTCGATCTCATCAAACAGCAGCACCGAAAACGGCGATTTACGCACCGCGCCCGTCAGCCGGCCCTCCTCTTCGCTGCCGACATAGCCCGGCGGCGCCCCCAACAACCGGGCCACTGAGTGCTCCTCGACGTACTCGGACATGTCAAACGTAGCCAGATGGTTGAGCGACCCGAACACGATGTCCGCGAGAGCCTTGGCCAGTTCGGTTTTGCCTACGCCGCTCGGCCCGAGGAAAAGCATCACGGCGTCGGGCCGCTTCGGGTCGGCCAGGCCGACCCGCGACTTCCTAACGGCGGCGACCACTCGGGACACGGCCTCGTCCTGGCCAATGATGCGTTCGCGCAGTCGGCGCTCGAGGTCCCCGAGAAGGATGCGTTCCTCGGCAGAGATCTCCTCCATCGGGATAGCCGTGATCTGGCTGACGACCTTTCGTACGTCGTGCGGCGTTACCTTGTCGGCGGCGGTGGGGACAATGGTGTTCTCGAGCAGTTTCGGATTCTTCTGCGCAGCGATGGCCTTGAGCCGGTAGCGTGCGCACGCCTGATCGAGCACATCGATGGCCTTGTCGGGCAACTGCCGGTTCGGCATGTAGCGCTGGGTCAATTTGACGGCCGCGTGAAGCGCCTTACGCCCGATGTGCACCCGATGGTGCCGCTCGAGGGACGGCCGCAGCGCCCTGAGCACCTCGTACGTGGCCGTTTCGCTGAGTTCCTCGACCCGCACCATTTGAAACCGCCGCTCGAGCGCCGGGTCTTTCTCGATGAATTTCCGGTATTCCTGAATGGTCGTGGCGCCGATACATCGAATTTCCCCCCGCGCCAAGGCCGGTTTCAGAAGGTTTGCCATGTCCATGCCGTCGCCGTCTGTAGCGCCCGCGCCCATGATGAGATGGATTTCGTCGATGAAAAGGATGGCGTCCTTGGACTTTTTGAGTTCCTCGACGAGAGCCCGAAGCTTCTCCTCAAAAACCCCGCGATACTTCGTGTCCGACATGAATGCGCCGATATCGAGTTCGAGAATGCGACTCCCGGAAAGCAGTCCGCTGCCGGTTTCACCGGCCGCCAGCAGCGCCAGCCCTTCTACAATTTTCGTCTTGCCTACGCCCGCCTCGCCGACAAGAATCGCGTTGTTCTTCGTCTGCCGGGCGAGGATCTGCAACAGCTCGAATATCGTGTCGTCGCGGCCCACCGCGGGCTCGAGCTTGCCGTCCTGGGCGGCTTGGGTGAGGTCGCGGGTGACGGACTCGAGCGAAAAGGCCAGTTTCGCCTGGTCCGGGGCCGCTTCTGCCGTTTTAGCAGTGGCGGCCTCGGCCGTCCTCGGCCCCGGGGCGCCGGCTGCGGCCGCGGCGCCTGCTGGCGCCGCCTTCCCCTGTGTATGCGGCGCGGGAGCAAGCCCCGCCCTTTCTTGAGGGGACGCCTGATCAGGCGCACGGGGCGCTCGGAGCCCTTCCGTAAGGGCGGCCACTAGCTCGCCCCGATCGAGGCCAAGGCGATCCATGACCCGGCTCGGCAGCGCGTGCGCGTCGCTGAGGATGGCCAGCAACAGGTGGCCCGCACTGGGCTCGCGGGATCCAAGGCGATTGGCCAGCCGCGTCGCCTCATTCGTAACCGCGGCGCAACGGGGCGTGTAGAAGATCTCACCCGACACCGTCGGCATCGTGCCGCGCCACGCTTCCCGATCGATCTCCCGGCCAAGCGTGTGGAGCACGTTGCGATAGCGGTCGTGAACCGACCTCGGCAGCAGCGAACCCTGTGCCGTAAGGGCCTCGAATAAGTGCTCGACGCCGACGTAGCAGCGGCCGCGACGCGTACTGATAGCGACCGCGTTGTCGATTATGTTGTTTACCTCCGGTGAGACAAAGACTTGCACGAGTGCCCTTCCGGCTTGCCCCGAGCGCCCATTTTCGCGCGGTGCGTTGCTGCAAATAATACAGCCCCCAATTGACGGGTTGCAAGAGCAGCCGTTTGCGCGTATTTTAGGATTACGTAGAATCGTCAGGTCTCGTCCGGCGGTTCCAACCGTTGCCCTCCAATGCGTTCTGAGGGGGCGTAGGAGAGGTTACAATGCGCATCAGACGAACTGTACTCCCTTTGCTTATCGGGTGGGCTTGCGCGTCGTTGGGCGCGGCCGCCGAAACGGCGCCAAAAGGCACTCACGAGAACATTGTCCAGGCGCAGGTCGTCCTCACGGTTTCCGAAAGCAAGCGCCTCATCGCCAAGGCCGTCGCCCAAATGCCCATGGTCAAGGAAGCGCTCCGGGGCGGCACGGTCATCATTGCCAAGGGCACTACGAATACGTACGTCGCGGAAGAGATTATGGGCAAGAAGGTCCCGCATGGCGCCTATGTATACGGCAGAACGTTGCCGGCGAAAGGTGGGAAAGACCTGCAACCAGTGCAGCGGATGGACGAGATCGTGCTCGTTAACGGCGAGATCCAGGGGGACCTCTCGCTCGCCGAGGCCGTCAAGCGCCTCGAGCCGGGCGACGTTGTGATCAAAGGCGCCAACGCACTCGATTACGACAGCAAGACCGCGGGCGTTCTCATTGGCAGTCCAACAGGCGGTACCACCGGCGCGATTATGCCCTACGTCGTCGCGAGAAAAGCGCATCTCGTTATTCCCATTGGACTCGAAAAACAGACGGCCGGGTCCGTACTCGAAATCGCCAAGAAGATGCGAGAACCCGTTGAGAGCCTTAACCAGGTCCCCTCGATGTTTCTTCTTACCGGCCACGTTGTCACCGAGATCGAGGCGCTTGAGACGCTCGCCAGTGTCGCCGTTTTCCAGGCGGCCTCGGGCGGGATCGGCGGCGCAGAAGGGGCCGTCCGCCTCATTTGCCGCGGCTCGAGAAAACAAGTCGAAAAGGCCCTCGAAATCGTTAGCGAGATCCAGGGCGAACCGCCCTTCGTCGAATAGGCCATAGATGGCCATTGATTAAGCAAAGCGTACCTGGAACTGCCCGGAGTATAAGCATAGCCAGAGCTAACAAGGCCGTGAAACCAAACGAATGGCGTGATGAGACTCAGTGACCTCGCTGAATTGCCCTCGTCCTTGGCAGATGAAATTTGGATTCTACTTTGGCCAATCAACGCCATGTTCTTCGCTGGTCTTCTTCGAATGCTCATCGTAGGGCGATCCAGTTGGCTCATCTTCTTAGGAACAGTTCTTTTCGCGGCCTCGTTTTTCTTGCTTCTTTTCATGCGACTGGTACTTGGCCATTTAGCAAACGGGAAGACATAGCTGGCACATCGAGCCGGATGTTTCGTGCCGCTCACCGGCGCTCCGTTGGGAAGCATGATGAGCGACGACAGGAAAACCAATCAGCCGATAGAATCACATAGGGGGCGCGTCAACCGGAGGGAAGGTCCCACGATGAAACTTGTATTTGTCAACATCATGCACGATCTGTACAAACTCGATTCGACCGCCACGATCTCGCAGCCGCCGGTGCCGCTGGCCGTTCTGAATGGGGTCACGCCAAAAGCCATTGAGACGGCCCTGGTGGACGAGCAGACGGACCAGGTCCGATTCGATGGCGACGTATTCGCATTCACTGTGGCGACCCAGTTCGCAGGAAAGGTGTACCGTCACGCGGACGATTTACGCGCGGCCGGGAAGAAGGTCATTTTGGGCGGCATTCATGTCACCGTTTGTCCGGAGGAGGCGACGCGCCACGCGGACGCCATTGTGACCGGTGAAGCCGAGACCCTCTGGCCAACCGTTTGCGAGGACCTTCTGGCCGGAAAGTTGAAGGAGCGATACACCGGCTCGCCGACCCCCTCTTCGCGAATGGCGCCGATTGACTACCGCTTCTTCGGGGACAGGCCTTACCAGACGCCCGCGGCGCTATTCGCCACACGCGGCTGCAATCATGGGTGCTCGTTCTGCGTCAGCTCACGCTACATGGGGCCGTTCCGCACCAAGCCGCTGGACGTGCTTGAACAGGAGATTGACCAACTCCAGGGCCTCTACCCGAAAGCCATTCTGTTGTTCACGGACGACAACCTCCTTGGGGATCGGAGTCACAGCGCCGAATTGCTCGCTTTGCTGCGCCGGAAGAAACGGCGGTTTGTCACCATGGTGACGCTTGAACAGTTGTGTGACGACGCGCTCATGGAGGAGATGGCGTGCTCGGGGTGCCTCGGGGTGGCGGTCGGGGTCGAATCGGTCGACGACGACAACTGCGTGTCCGTAGGCAAGCGCCAGAACGTGGGCCGATGTTTTTCAGACGCCGTGCGGCAGGTGAACGAGAAGGGAATCCAGGTGGGCCCCCTGCTGATGGTAGGGCTTCCTCACGACTCGCCGGAAAGGCTTGTGCGGACGCAACGCTACCTGAAAGAGGTCCCGTGCTGTCTTTACGACCTGCGCATTCTACGCATCTACCCGGGCTCGCCGCTGTACGGGCGAATGCTCTCCCAGGGCGAGGTGGCGGACACGTGGTGGTTGGGCAATGAACCGGTGGCGACCAACCATTTCCTTCCCGGCCACCTGCGCGTCCACTTAAAACACAGCCACTTCAGCCCGATGCAACTTCAGCACGCGACGCTGACCCTCACGCGCGAGTTGAATCGGATGGACCGCAAGGCCACTGCTCGCATACTGCGCGTCGGCGGCCGCGGCGGGGCGCTCAAGTTCGCCGCAGCGGTTCTAACCGCCCGCCGCCGGACCATGAAGCAGGCGGAGATGTTGCTTGGCCGAGTGGAGCGGGCCATGGCGGCGAGCAACGGCGCATGTTTCTGACACACGCTCGATCTCAATTGCGTCATTGGTGTAATTGCCATGATTGCGGGGCACCCAATTCAGCGGGTTTTGCCTTCTCCGATCTGCGCGCCGCCGACGCAGAAGGCGCCGTCCGCCTCATCTGCCGCAACGCGGAAAAGCAAGTCGAAAAGGCCCTCGAAATCGTCGACCAAATCCGGGGCGAACCGCCCTTCGTCCAATATGCCGCGGATCTCAATGAATTGAGTCGGGTATACCCGAACCTGTTCGGAAGTGCGATAGAAAGAGGGTGGCTTTGTGGTCCGCAGCGGTGCGGCTCCTAGCGCAACGGACGCACGATCGTATCCCGGAGTCGCCGTTGAAGTGTTGAACCAAGTCCCGTATACTGGCGTGCTGTGGATGAGGTCGACGGCGGCCGTAAATCTCTGTGAAAAGCATGCACGCCTACTCCTTTCGGTCCGGTCAAGAGAAGGAAAGCGAGAATGTGCGTTCTGCGGAACCTGGTCTTGACTGTTCTTGTCGTATTCTTTCTCTTGATTCGCTTCGCGTACGCCGGCGAAGCCCAGCCCGTTACGCCGGACATGTTGGGAAAGTCCGTGAAACTCCGCATCGTTGTGGATAAGGTGATGCAGCCCACGAACGATTGGGTAACCGAAGAGTGGATGGTCGAGACATCCGCCGCAGCCGGGTTCAACGTATACTCGCCACGTATCAAACATGACCGGCTTGATGAAGTGAAATGCGTAGCCCGGAGGTGCGCAACGCACGGCATCTTCCACATGCCTTGGATGCGGGGAAGCTTGCCCGCACCGGACGAACCGGCGGCGGACGGCAAACGCGTCACGTGGGGCAACGGCGCCGAACAACCGTTGTGGAGTCCGAACTCGGACGAGTTCTGGGAATGGCTCACGCGGTATGTTCTTGCCTATGCCCGAATAGCCTCGAAAGACCCGCACCTCGTTGGGGTCTTCTTGGACTTCGAGAATTACGCTCCGGGGAATCAAGGCAATCTGTATTCAATCTCCTACGATGACGTAATTCTGAAGCGTTTTGCAGAGAGTCGTGAACTGCTCTTGCCGGACTTGCCCAACGGAGCACGCAAGCAGTGGCTCGAAGAACAACGCCTGCACGATGATTTTGAAGATTTCCAGATCGCTTTCTGGCGTGCGAAATGCCGGGGACTTCGCGCCGCGGTTGACGAGTACGCCCCTGGGTTCCGCTTTTGCATCTATCCAGCGCCAGGCACGCCGTTTATGGTGCAGGCCATCTACCAGGAATGGGCCACCGCGTCGGCGCCCCTGATCCTGGGCGACCCAAGCACCTATGGACGTCCCTCGCGTTTCATGCAGCAGGAAGAGGCGTTGAAAGCGAACAGACGAAAGTTGCTCGACAACATGAGGGCGCCTGAGGAAGCCGGGATAGCGTATCTCTACGCGGGCGGCATTGACCCCATCGTGCGTGGGGCCGACCCGGAGTTCTGCGGGAAGAATGCTGTAGTTCTCTCAGAAACGGGCCACGGGTATTGGGTTTTCTACGAACAACTGGACTACGAGAAACAGCACCCCGAATACTGGCGTTGGTTGACGTGGGCCAATGAGACGATTGCCGCGGGCCGGCTCGACGCGTGGAAGGAGCCGCGCGAGTCACCCGTTACCTGGCTGTCTGAGTCGCTCGGGTTGGCGCATGCAGGGGAAACGGGATGAAAGGGACGGTCATGTTCTTGTGTATGGCGGCTGTCTTAAACCCTTTGGTTCATGCGTTGGATACGCGTAATCCATTGGATACGCGTAATCCGTGGGATACCAAATGGATTGGGCACAAGTGGGATCTAGCGGCTGACTGGAGCGACGCAGCAAACCCGGACGGCGTGTGGGAAATGGGGCGGACCGTCTCGCAAGGTTGCGGCGATTGGGGCGGGCCGACAGGCAAGAAAATCACGAGTTGGCAACCGTATGCAACGGAATTCGACGGCGACCAACCGGCTTGGGTGTTTGGCGAAAACGAATTGCCGGGATGGGCACGATGTGTAGCCGAGCCGCCGGCGACGGCCGGGGTGTCGCTCGGGAAAGGCGACGTATTCACCGTTGGCTGGTCGATGGCCCGCTGGGCGAGTCCAGTGTATGGGCGTATCCGGTGCAGTGGAAGTGTCTGGTGTGCGAAGGACGTCGATCCCGACGGGAAAAGCGATGTGTGGGTTTTCGAGAACGGGGGGTGGGTGGCCACCATGCCTGGGGGTCGGCACCAGGTTGGCCTTCTGGACGCAACCCACACGCGCAGCAATCCCGTCGCATTTGCTCACGAGTTTAATGTTGCCGCGGGTCAGCCGGTGGGGCTGTTTATTGGCAGCGAGCCGATTTCATCGCCGGCGGACTTGGTGGGATGCAACATGGCCATCGAGGTGCTCGAGGTCTGGTCGCAGCCGCAGGCGAAACCCGATCCGGGCAAGTGGATTACGCTGACGCGGCAGACGGGTAGAACGAATATTGCGGTCAGCAACGATGCAATCCCGGAAGTCCGGTTTACGTCCGGTGAGGCCGTCTATATCGAGACGTTGCGCGGCGACCAGTGGGTGGGTTGCTATTGGTCGCCGGAAGACGGCCGGATGCCGTTTTACGCGCGATGGACTGCGCCGGCATTCGAGATTGAGACGGCGTTCGAAGCGGACGCCCAGACGCGCGTGATGCTCGATTGCGGCTGGCGGTGGGTTGGCGCCGAGGAGCTTGAACGTACCGATCGCGGCGCCCGCCACCACGTCGTGAAACTGTCGAACATGAATTATCCGGTTACTGTCGATGTGCACACGTTGTTGGACGGAACCGCTGTGCTGACCCGATGGCTCGCGATCGCCAACACTTCCGACGATCGCGTTGCCCTGACCGGCGTCAGTCCATGGTGTGGGCGCCCCTGGCCGCAACCAAGTGCCTTCACGCTTGGATATATGAGCCGGGATGATATCACTTATGAAGGTTGGTTTGACTGGAAGCCACTACCAGCCGGCGAGATCACATCGATTGCGTGTGACAAAGGGCAAGGGTTCGACGACCCCTTCTTCGTCGTCCGCAATGAGACGAACCAGGAATATGTCATCGGCCACTTGGCGTGGTCGGCGAACTGGGAAATGCAGTTCCAGAACAGCGACGGCCTGTTCGTCAAGGTCGGGCCGAAAGCGGTGAATCCGCAGCGGGTGTTGGCGCCTGGCGAAACCATCATTACGCCTGCCGTGCATGTGGGTTTTGTGCAGAGGGGTTTCGACGCCGCCGTTCAGGCCATGCACGATCATATACGGCATTTCGTGAAGCCGCAGTGTCCGCCCGAGCGCGCGTTTCGGATTCAATACATCATGCCCGGCGATACGCCGTTGGCGCACTACAAATTCGCGGACTTTACGGCCGAGAACATCATCAAGAGCATCGATGTTGCCGCAGCCGTTGGTGCGGAACTGTTTCTTATCGACGCCATGTGGTGGGAAAGCACCGCGCAGGAATGCCGGCAAGGCGACTGGCTTAAACCGGCGCGCGAGCGTTTTCCAGACGGCCTGAGACCGGTGGTGGAACATGCCCACAAGAAAGGCTTGCTGGTCGGTCTTTACGGCGAGATCGAGCGTCTCTACGGCATGCAAAGCGAGGCCGCCCAGGCGCATCCCGACTGGATCCTACCCAAGAATGTTTTGGACATGACGAAGCCCGACGCCGCCGCTTGGGCCGAGGCGCAGCTAACGGCCATGATCGAACAGTACGATCTGGATATGTTTCGGGTCGACTACAATCCGGTCTTCACCTTCGAGGGGCCTTCGACCCAGCAGGGCCCGTTCCTCGAGAACAACTATTGGCGGTACTACGAAGCCGTCTACGGCATGTACGAGCGTGTCCACGAGAAGTATCCCGATCTGATCTTGCAGCAGGCGGCCGCTGGGGGTGCGCGGCTGGATTTGGGCATCGCGGGTCGATTTCACGAAGATTTCCCGTCCGATATGGGCTACATCCCGCGCGTCCTGCAGATCATGAGCGGGGCGAGCGTCGCGTTGCCGCCCGAACGGTTCGTCTTAGCCAACGGCGCCCAAGGCGACGGCGCCGGCCTCGATACGCGGCTGCGCATCATATTTTCGTTGGGCACGCCCATGTTCTTCCCATCCTGCGCCCCGGTCACGCTCGGCGAATTGAGTCCTAACCTCCAGGAACGGTTCCTCCGCTATGCGGGTATCTATAAGGAATTTATGCGGCCGATATTGCCGACTTCGCGAGTGTACCATCATGCCCCGGTTTCCGCTTCCGGAGGCGTCGAGTCCAGCCCGTGGTTCGCCATGGAATTCACCGACCCAACCGGCAGTCGGGGCTGGGCGACCCTGGTCAGACTCCTCCCCGAAACGGCATCGGACAGCTATCTCTTCCAACCCAAAGGCCTTGATCGCAGCAAGAGCTACCGAGTCACTTTCGACAGCACCGGCGAACGCGTCGTATTGAACGGCTGGCAGTTGGTGAATGAGGGATTGCGGATACCCCTCGAGAGACAGTTCTTCTCCGAACTGCTACTTTTCGAAGCGCGCTGAACTAAGCAAGGGCCTCCTGGCGCCGTTTCCCAAGCGGCCGGGGACCTTTGCGCCGAGCCCGTCTTGGCTGGTAGCATTCCCGGGAACCCGAGACGAGATCATGGACTCGCCGGTGGACGAAAACGGAGGGAATGGGTGATGCGGGACATGCTCGAGGCCCTGCGCGATAAGGCGCAACAAATCGGCGTGGATTTCATGGACGTCCGGGCGGTCGAAGACGAGGGCACCAGCGTTCAACTCCAGGACGGCAAGGCGGACAAGGTCAGCCAGTACCGACAGCGCGGACTCGGCGTTCGCGTGCTGTTGAACCGCGCGTGGGGATTTGCCTCGACCGACGGCTATGACCGCGAACGGGCGTTCGATTGTCTCGAAACCGCCGTCGCTATGGCCAAAGCCTCCCAAGAACGGATTGGCGACCAGGGCGTCGTCGCGGAAGCGGCGCCCGTCGAGGACACCGTGCTGGCAGTTTTCGAGAAAGATCCGCGCTCGATCTCGCTCGACGAGAAAATGAAACTGCTGACGCAATACGAGCAGGCAGCCGTCGCGGCCGGACAAGGAAAACTCGTCAATACAAGGATATACTACGGGGACAGTGTGGAACGCGTGGCGTTATGCAATACGCGCGGAACGTTTCTCGACATGGAGTCTGTGCGCACCAACCTGGGGGCTTACATGGCCGCCCGGGACGGCGAAGTTCGCCAAAAAGGCGGTGAACACCGAGCGGAACAATGCGGCTATGAACTAATTGACCGGCTGACCCCCGATGACGTGAGCGTGAAAGCGGCCAAACGCGCCGTGTCTCTGCTCGACGCCCGACGCGCTCCCGCCGGCAAATTCACTGTTGTGTTCCACCCATCGATCACCGGTTTGCTCACCCATGAAGCTTTAGGCCACAACGCGGAAGCCGATCTTGTCCTTACGGGGCAGTCAATCCTTGATGGGAAATTGGGGACGCGAATCGCAGCCGATTGCATAACCATCATCGACGACGGCACAATTCCAGGCTCGTGGGGCTCGTTTCCCTACGATTCGGAAGGAACCCCGTCGCAACGGCACGTGCTCATCGAAAATGGCGTGCTCAAAGGATTGATGCACAGTCTCGAGACGGCCGCGCAGATGGACGTCGCGCCCAACGGCAGCGCTAGGGCGCAGGGATACGCCAATCGCCCCATCGTGCGGATGAGCAACACCTTCATCGAAGCAGGCGCCATGGGTTTCGAGGAACTGATCAAAGACGTCGACCAGGGGGTCTACCTCACGGCGGGGCAATGGGGCTATGTTTTCTGCGAGCGCGGACAGTACACCTGTAGCGCTGGCGAGGGCTACATGATTCGCAACGGTCAACTCGAGGAACACCTTCGCGACGTCTGCATCTCCGGCATGACGCTCGAAACCCTCATGAACGCCGACGCCGTAAGTAACGCGTTCGAGATGAAAATGGCTGGCATGTGCGGCAAGTTCGGCCAGGGAATGCATGTGAGCGGCGGCGGGCCGCACGTCCGCGTCCGCGACGTGGTCGTCGGCGGACAAGAATGAAAAAGGGAGCGGGGAGTAGGGAGGCAGGGGACGCGGCGCCCTGTTCGTGTTTGTCCGTGTTCTTACAAAGAAGTGAGACGCGCTTAAAGCCGCACGCCGGTGCTATTTGACATCTAGAGGAGGCCGATCATGGACGACCTGTTGCTGCTTGCACAAAAGGCCTGTGACGCTGCCGTAAAGGCAGGCGCGGAATTCGTCGACGTGTCGGCGTATCGAGGCCGCAGCCTGAGCGTCGCGCTCGAAAAATGCGCCGTCAAATCGTGTGACGCCCATTGGAACGCTGGCGTCTCAGTTCGGGCCTTTGTGCGCGGCGCCCGAGGCTGGGCCAGTGCGAGCGGCCTCGATGAAACGGAAGCCCTCAATGCGGCGCGAAACGCGACAAAACTGGCCACGGTTGCCGAACCGGACCCCGACTTCGCTAGTCTCCCCGAAAAGGCCGCATATCCCACCGTCGAGGGCCTGTACGATTCGCGCCTGGCGGAACTGGAAGCCGATGAATTGGTGCAGTGGGCAGGCGGAAACATCGATGCTGCGCGGGAGGTCGATCCGGAAGTGCTTGTCAGCGGCGCCGTGAGAACGGGATGGAGCGAAGGCGCGTTGGCCAACAACCTGGGCGTCGAGGCCGCCAGCCACATGACCTATGTCAATATGTACGTCATGGCCCTCGTCAAGCACGGCGACGACGTGGGCTCCTATTTCGATTACGATGTAGGACGTGTTCTGGACGATTTCGACCCGGCAGGCCTCGGCGCCAAGGCCGCCCAGGAAGCCCGCAGATTCCTTGGCGCACGCAAGATCGAGACGAGCCATATGCCCGTGGTCTTGGGGCCGCTGGCCGCACACAGCACACTCGGAATGGTGTGCTGGTCCGCCAATGCAGAGGAAGTGCAACGGAACCGTTCCTGGCTCGCCGGCAAAAAGGGCCGTCAGGTCGCCTCGGAATTGCTCACCTTGGTGGACGATCCCCTTATACCGCAAGGCTGCAACTCGAGCGCCTTCGACGGCGAGGGCTTCCCGCGCAAGCCGCTCACCGTCGTCGAGAACGGCGTGCTCATGTCCTGGCTGCACGACTCCTATACGGCCAACAAGGCCAACGAACCCAATACCGGCCACTCGACACGGGGCGGCATCCGCCCGACAAATGTCAATCCGAAACTCGGCGACCTGACCGCCGAACAGATCATACGCGACACCAAAGAGGGCCTCTATGTGCCCAGCGGCTCGCTCTCGGCCAACGAAGTCTCGGGAGATGTCTCCAGTTCCGTCGATTTCGGGTTCAAGATAGAGAACGGCGCGATCGCTTACCCTGTCAAAAACACCATGATCGCCGGAAACATGCTCGAGTTTCTCCGTAATCTCGACGCGATCTCCTCCGATTACCGCGAAGAACCCGGCACCGTCATGCCCACCATCCGCATACAAAACGTCCGCGTCGCCGGAGGTAAATAAGGGCAAGGCATGAATCCGGCCCTTTGCGCCGAGGTCGTCTTGGCTGGTACCATTCCCCAGAATCCGAGACGAGGTCGATGCGTTTCCGTGCGGGCATCGGCGGCCGCTTAGCCCGAAGAAAATTGCGCTGACGGGTGTTACGTTGTAGGAAGCAGTCAGGTCGAGGTATCAAAGAAACATGTCGAAAAAGATTGTACTCGCGGAAAAGGTCAAAGGGAAAAGCAAGGAAATCGCGGACGAGCTGAACCGATTCTTTCGTGAGAAGGGCATATTTGCAGTCAATCTGATTGGCTCGCCGGGCGCCGGCAAGACAAGTCTGCTCGAGGCGATGGCGCCGCGGCTGCACGGCCGGGCGGCGGTGATCGAGGGCGATATTCAGACGGACCACGATCGCCAGCGCATCGAGCAGAGCGGCCTTTGCGCCTGCCAAATTAACACCCTAGGCGCGTGCCACCTCGACGCGGCGATGGTGCGTAAGGCGGTCAACG
>DUZM01000017.1 GCA_013349485.1 Candidatus Hydrogenedentota bacterium
AAGGGCAATCCCTCGAGGCGTTCGATGTTCCTGTCGGCCGGGGGTGTGGCGGGGACGCGTCGAGCGGGCTCAGGGACCCACGCTTCTCGTTTCTTGACCTTGGCATCCTGCCCGGCCCCGGAACTGCCCGGCGTTCGGCCCCGCGTCGCAAGAGGCGCCCGCAGGGTGTCAAACGGGCCGGGAACCCGAGTGCCGCACTTGCTGCAGCGCGTGGCCGATTTGAGAACCTGCGCCCCGCAAAGAGAACATCGCATGACTTGCATCTCCCAGGGCCTCATCCTCCTCTATGATACGGCACTTGCGTGTGCCAATTGCAAATCCGGAGAGACTTTCCAGTCGCAGTTCAGCCCTGGACAGCACTCGGTAGGTAAAGGCTCGGTTGCGGTAGAGCAAGTGCAACGTACCGTCGAGCCGGACGCGGACGATGACCTTTTCGCGCGGTCTTGGCAAAGGCCGGTTCTCCTCGAGGATTTGGTACCATCGGTTTTGGTGACGGATGGTTCAGTCGTTTTCCAACCGTGCGGTTTTCTTCCCAGCAAAACACATCGTCGAGTGCCGCGTCTTCGGACACAGGCCTATGGAAATCCTTGTTCGCCAAGGGCGCGACGGCGAGCTTGGCGTTCAGGGCGTCGCTGAACCCATTGTCCAGGACGTTGTTGGCCGTCTCAACGGTCGTAATGCCCCGAAGGGCCAGCTCCTTGACGAGTCGCTCCTGGCACACCCCATGGCTGCGCTCGACGCGGCCTTTGGCCTGGGGCGAATGGCCCTCGATGAGCTCGGTGCCCAGCGTAGCGCTCACGATACCCGCGCAACACCTTGCGTCTAAAGCTGGCCGGCTTCCCACGGTTCCCTTTCCGCCCGCGACTCCGATGCACCAATCCCTTATCCCCTTCTGTTACGAAACGCTTGTACCAACGGCACGTTTGGCGGTAACTCAACCCCAACTGTTCAAGCGCCGCCCCAAGGCTCACCTCGTGCGACAACACCCTGTCTGACACCGACTTGCGCCGACGCTCCTTGTCAGTCATGCCCTTCCATGCAGCCCTCGCTCAAACAGAGGATTACTGTGGTCCACATTTCTAACGAGTAACAATGCCAGCATTATAAAAGAGATGACACATATTGAAATGGATGGTTGACACAGACTATTGTCTATGCTATACTTCACCAGTCGAAAAGGACAAGGCGGTTGCCTGGAGTGGCCACCGGTGTGAGGGTCCTTGTCACTGGGAAAATGAATGAAGTCTTGGCAAAGGAGGATTCGTGATGAAGTCTAGATTAGTTTTCGCTGTCTGTGCTTTTTGTTTGGCTCTTCTCTGCATCGCAAGTATCGGGGCATCTTCTCAGCCGATGGCCCTCCTTTCGCCAGAGAAACTCGAACAGATCGAGGGGGCTATTCTCATAGTGTGTCCAATATATACTGATTGCACCCCTGTGGCCTGCCAATCGCAGGTCGCAATGGGTGGATGGTGCGGCCAATTTGCTGCCTGGGATACGGGTATATGCATGGGTGCTTGTATGGACTACTGCGCGAGTACTGATTCAGAGGGAAAGTGTGTACTGATAAAGTGGGAAGGCGGCGATGACTGCGAAAATGATGCCTCGTGCAACGATGCGTGCACCGGGGGGACGGAATGGACGTCTTCGACGTCTTGTTTGGGGTTTACACCTAACTGCGGTTGCACCTATACGGCTACGGGAACCTGTTGATTGATGGCAGTTCACCGTACCGTGTGTTTTCATGCTTGTGCTCTTGCTTGTGTTTGGCGTCTGTTGTGCATAGTGGGGTCAGCTCACGGAAGTGAGCCTGAGGCGTTCAAAGAGTTCCTTCACAGCCGTGACAGTTCGGTTCAATCGTTGCGCGGTAGCTACACAATTACGCAGGTTGGCCTAAAGGACCCCAACGCAAGCATGGTGCGAGAGCATCACGAAGTCCGCAGAGGGGATGATAGCAAGGTCACTCAATCGTACGACTACGGTGAGGGGCGCCGAACCGAAGTCTACTCGTATGTTTCCGGTGTCTACTCGACCTTCCTCACTGGTGATCACGTCTCAGAATCCGGCGAGGCACCTACCGCGATCATCGGTTGGGAGAGTTCACCCCAACCAGCGGGAGGATTTCTCACCCTTCGAGATGTCATCGGTGTTCCCAATCCTGATGAATTTCCGGATGCCTTGGAGAAAGGCGTCTTTTCCATAGAGTTTACCGATACGGGAGGAGCTATTCTCCGCCATACCAATGCCCCGGCTGGCGAAGGGACACTGTATTTTTTTGATGACGAACGTCGACTGGTCTCTCGAACGCATGGGGTCGTACCGCCCCCGAAGGTTCTCAGCGATCTTGGGAAAGAGAGTGTCGACGAGATATACTTCACACCCAAGTACGAGATAGTCTACACGGATTTCGTCAATCTGAGCGGCCTGGATATTCCATGTCGAGTAACGAAGATCTGGTATGGCCCAACTGACGAGGGGGCCGCGGAAGCCTCGAGAATACAGGAGTCAATCAGAAGCGGGGAGGTCAATGTTAGCACCATCGCTGAGGTCTTTGAATGGCAATTCTCGACCCAGTGGGAGCCGTTCCTGAAGCAGACCCTGGAACTTAATCTTGATGATTTTGAACTCAATCCCGACCTATATGACGATGATTTCCGCGTGGAATACCCGGTGGGTACGGTTGTTATCGACAGGCTTGTTGATAGGACATTCACTGTTGGAACTATGCCTCCTTGGGAAATTGAAGAACTCAATCTCGCGGGTTTTCTCTCCGAAACAGGTTCTAAAGGACCGACTCCGCTAGGCAGTGAATTGGCTCAGACCTCCGCCGAGACCGGGAATTCAGCGCGCGTACTTCGTACAGTTATGGTTCCGGAACACAAGGTAGGTAAAGGGATTGCTGTAATCATGCTTGCAGCTCTCGCAGCGGTGGCCCTTATGTACGGTTTTCGCTCTTTTTCAAGAAGCTCCGAGTAAATGGGACATTTAGCGGATCTACTCAACGAGTATGAGAACACACAGATATTCGAGCCGTCCTGTGGGGCTAGTGCTTCGCATGTCGTCCTATCAGTCTTCGGTAAGACCCACCCTTCGACGCAGGAGATCGACCTGCTCCTGAATACGGACTTATCCACAGGAAACGCCAGTCTTCTCGCGATCAAAGAGTACCTGCAAGCGAATCATCTGCACGTACTCCCTGTGCAGGCCGAGTTCGCACCTCTTATTCACAGAATCCAACAGGGGACAATGATAGTACGCGGGATGCGTGATGAGCAGCTGCCCCATTTCTCGGTCGTGCTGAAGAAACGTGATCGGTTGCTTCATATCGATGTTCCGAATACCGACGAGTTCTCGGAAGAAAGCGACGTCGAAGTCGAGGATTTCGCCAAATCAATCGGCTACACCGGGCATGCGCTACTGATTTCTGACCAGCCGCTCGAAATGACTGCGGCCCCCTTTGATAATGCATCGGTCCTCTCGCTTGCATCCATCACATTCTTCGCCGTGTTGGCAGTGGGCGTGGTCAGGCGATACTTGATTCGGATTGGAAGAAGGCATACGCAGAGATCTCATGGATAGAATCTGCACGAACAAATGCATTCAACGCAATGCTCCTTTTCTCCTGTTCCTTGGCTTATTCACTAATAGCATCGCCTTGGCCAACCCGAAGATCAAGGTGCCGGATGTTGTGCATCTGGGCGTTTTGCAGTCGGCCCCCATCATGCAGGCCGAATTCCCGATAGCGAACGGCGGAAGCAGTGATTTGACCATAGATCGCGTCTCGATGTCGTGCTCGTGTGTGTCGGTCGAGTTGTCATCTGAAACCGTGGCACCGGGGGAGGAGGCTCTCGTTAAAGTCTCGTTCGATCGCGAGAAACTTAGGGAAGGGCCCGTTTATCTTGGTTTTTTCACAAACGATCCAGAATATGCGGTGCGAAGTATCCTGCTGAATTTTGGCCTGCTCAAGAACTTCGCGCTAAAGCCGGCTCGCCTTCGCATCGCCAAGAAGCCGAATGAGCCTGTACGAGAAACGGTCGAGGTGATTGTGAGACGCGGGCCTCCCGTGACGTTGTCTCAGGTGACGTGCACCAGCGCGGCGGTGAAAACTCGTATAGTACGAGATAGCGGGCGATCCCTGCTTGTTGAGGTCATCGTTCCCGATACTATCGAAGGCTTGATCAAGGCGGAGCTGTCTTTTCTTCTCTGTGAAAGCGAACAGACCGCTGGAGGCGAACAGACCGTTCTTTCAATGCCTGTTCGGGTTGTGCCGAGACCTCATTTCCAGTTCACGCCAACTAAACTGTTCTTGTGCAGAAGCCTGTTTCCGCTGCAAGAAGATCGTGTGTGGCGAGAGTTTGAGCTTCGAGTCGAACAGGACGCAACCATTGAATCTATCACATCAGACATACCTGGAATTCGATTCGAATCTGAGAAGCGGGCTGCGAATCACTTTCGTATAACCAGCCGTTTGATCGCCGCTCAATTCCCTTCCGTCTTTGTATCGGACCCGTTTTTCATCCGTATTAAGATGGAGAATGATGAGCGAGAGCACAAACTGGAAGTAATCCCCATAAGGTGAGAGTCTCCTAGATGTTATGAGTTTTGAGCGCCGCTTTGTCAAGTGGCAGAACTCTCGTGTTCGCAACCCAGGCTTGATGCCAACCTGCTCACGGATCGGCCTGGGTCTGGAGTAAGGGCTCGCGATGGCTTTCCTATCTTTGAAGCCCCTCACTCTTTGTCTTCTTCCGGACAGCGTTGAATCATCTCTCCGCGTTCGTTGCGCCTGTTGGATACGCGGCGATACTGGGCGCTGTGAGGCGCTTCAAGCCGCAGGTCACTGCGAATTGGACCCTGAGACTTCCCCAGGACTCTACCCCACGACGAAGAGGGCTGTTGATGAAGATGGCGGGTTGATTGGCCGCGCCCTTGGCAAGCTGCTCGTCGAGTGGTACCATAGCGCTGTTCGGCTGAGACAGGAGGTGCGCCATGAAACGTCGTGATTTTCTTAAAGCGGGGGCCGTTGCCGCCTCGTATCTTGCGGCCGGCCGCGGCGCACAAGGAACCGAGGGTGAGACCATGGCTACAAACCAGGCCCGGCTGCCGCGGCGCGCGTACGGCGCCACGAACGTGCAACTGTCCATCATCGGGTTCGGCGGCATTCTCGTTGCGGGCGTCGAGCAGGACCATGCAAACCGCGTGGTGGCCGAATCCATCGAGCGCGGCGTTGACTATTTCGACGTAGCGCCGTCCTACGGCGACGCCGAGATCAAGCTCGGGCCCGCCCTCGAACCCTACCGCAAGGACGCGTTCCTGGCGTGCAAGACGGCTTTCCGCGATCGGGCGGGCGGCGAGAAGGAGTTCGAGCAATCCCTCGAGCGCCTACGCACCGGCTACTTCGACCTATACCAACTTCACGGCATCGTCAGCGTCGAGAAAGACGTCGATCCCGCCTTCGCCGAAGACGGTGTGATGGCGATGATTACCGAGCGCAAGAAGGCAGGCCAGATTCGCTATGTGGGTTTCACCGCGCACACCGTCGAGGCGGCGTTTGCGGCCATGGAACGCTATGACTTCGATTCGATGGTTTTTCCCGTCAACTTCGCCTGCCATTTCAAAGGCGCTTTCGGTTTACAGGCGTTGGCTAAGGCCCAGGAAAAGGGCGTTGCGCGCATGGCGATCAAGGCCATGGCCCGCCAGCAATGGCCCGCGGACGACCCGAACAGAGCCAAGTACAAAAAATGCTGGTACGAGCCAACCATCGATCCGGAGGAAGCCTCGATGGCGCTTCGCTGGACCCTAAGCCAACCGATAACCGCCGCTATCCCGCCCGGCGAGGAGTCCCTGTTCCGGCTTGCGCTGGACATCGCGTCCGGCCCAACCGAGATCACGCCGCACGAAGAGGAGAAACTGGAAACCCTAGCGAGATCGCTGAACCCGATTTTTGCTCTGTCGACGTGACGCGCGGGAAGAATCCGCCCGGCGCACGTGTTTCAAACACAGCAAAGGCATATGGCTAGAATTACGCGGGCAGGTCTAGGGCACCCCTTCGGCTGCCTGCGGACTCTTTCAGGCCGTGCCTTGCGGTTGCACTTTCGTTTCAATGTGCGTATCATGTGTCGCCTTTGCGGCGACCGGATGTGTCGCCTTTGCGGCGATCGCCCGGTCGCATTCTATATCGCTTCCTGCCGAGTGATAAAGGCAGCAGTGGAGGTATTGCCGTGTGTGGTGAAACGCGAGAGGCGGCCGGCATCGTCGTTGACGCCCGAGCGTACGACGTCGAGGGAGACGGTCAACCCGACAATACCGACGCGCTTCAACGTGCGCTGGACGCCTGCGCAGAGGAAGGCGGCGGCATCGTCCGCCTGCGCGCCGGCGTGTACGAAATCCGGGGTACATTAAGTATTCCGTCCGGCGTAACGCTCGAGGGGGTGTTCTGTGCGCCGTCGTCGTGGCGAGAAAACGAAACCAACGGGACCACGCTCCACGCGTATGCGGGCCGCGGCAGCGAGGACGGCGAGCCATTCATCAAGCTCAATACGAACGCGACGCTGAAAGGCGTCGCCGTTTTCTATCCAGAACAAACCGGCGCGGAGGTCGTTTCGTATCCCTGGTGTGTCTCCGGCGCCGGCGCCGACGACGTTTCCATCATGGACTGTCTGCTCTTGAACCCGTACCAGGCCATCGACCTTGCCTCGGCACGCAACGAGCGCCACTTTGTGGGACGTGTGTACGGTTCGCCGTTGCGCCGGGGCATCTTCGTCGACAAATGCACCGACATCGGCCGCATCGAGAATGTCCATTTTTGGCCGTTCTTCAAAGCCGTGATGAAGAACCCCGCCATGCGCGCGTTTGTCGAAGGCAACGCAGAGGCCTTTATCTTCGGCCGCACCGATTGGCAGTACTGTTTCAACACGTTTTGCTGGGGGTACAAGACGGGTTATCGGTTCACGCACACCGAGCGCGGCGTATGCAACGGCAATTTTACGGGGATCGGCGCGGACGCCTGCAACACGGCCGTACTCGTCGAGAACAGTGCCCCCTATGGCATTCTGATCACCAACGGCCAATTTGTGGCGTTGTTGGGCGAAGAACCCATACAGATCCGCGTCGAGCCGACCCATGCCGGGACCATCCAGTTCAACAACTGCTCGTTCTGGGGCCTGAGTCACCAGAACGCCCGCATAGCCGGCAAAGGGTTCGTGAGCTTCAACCAATGCCATTTCCTGGACTGGCGCTCGATGGATCCGCCGAAAGCCGCGATCCAGGTCGAGTCCGGCCTCGTCACCGTGAACGCGTGCCGGTTCGGCAAAGGCGGGCCCGCCGTCCGCATCCACAAGAACGTCAGAGGCGCAATCGTCAATGCAAACATGTTTGCCGATGAAGGCGCCGTCGAGGTCGAAGACGGGGCGACGGCGAGCGTGGGATGCAACTTGACTGCCGCGCCCCGGTTCGAGACCCCGCAAGGCGCTCGCATCGTCGACGTCAGCAGCAGTTACGTGCTCACGGAAGGCTTCTGGCCCAATCTGGCGCTCCGCGACTCATTCAACGGCCATTCGTATGCGTCCTGGCATAAGTCCGAATTCTCCCAGTTCCGATGGCGAATCCCAAAAGACGTCGCCGGAAGACATACCATCTCGGTGTGGTTGCCGACGGTTAAAGCCAAATTCCGCCAGTATCTTGCCGCGGAAGCCAAATACCGCGTCCACCATGCGGCGGGCGACAACGAGGTGACACTCAGCCAGCGCGACCACGCCGAGGGATGCTGGGCGCCCCTGGGTCAATTCGATCTCGATGAGAGCAGCCACGTCACGGTCGATAACAAGGCCGACGGCGGCATCATCGTCGACGCCCTCATGCTAACGAAAACGACCGGCGACTGAGCCCCGGCCCGAATCTTAGAGGGCTAAGCTCAAGAAGCTCATGCTGAGACGTGGCGAAGCCGTACAGCCATGACGGCTTTTCTGGCGATGCGGCGCGAGGAAAAGGGACGATCCTTGCTCGGGGACCCGCGACGACACTTCCTCGCCCGTCTTCAATTGTCCGTTCTGGATTTTGCGTTTACGTCCATGCCACGGCGGGATTCGCAACAAATTGCGCAGCAATGAGTTGGACGCAAGAGTTCATTTGACGGACTTCCCCAGGCATGGTATCATTTCTATGGCGGGACATCGACATAGACAAAGGAGGGCGGGGCGATGAGTAAACGGGGGGCCAACGGGTTTACGCTGATCGAACTGCTTGTGGTGATCGCCATAATCCTCATTTTGGCGGGGATCGCCTTTACTGTTGGCAGCGGGGTGCGGGAGAAGGCCCACATCGTCAGTGTGCAATCGGATTTCCGGAATCTAAACACCAAGTTTGTCGAGTATTACACCGCAAACCTGGATACGTACCCTCCGATGTACGGCTATCTGAAGGATGCGGCCAAGGATAAGACCCCGGCCGAACTCGCCGCGCTACAGAACGCAGCCGAGGTCGCCGGCACGGAAGATGACTTCTACGAGAAGTACTTCTGTGTTCAGCCGTACTCCTATTTTATAGGCTCCTATGGCGAGGACCTTGTGGAAGATGATTTCTCGGAGGGTTACGACACCGATCGGGACGACAGCATCGCCATTCTGGAATACCTACCCGTAGGTACGGTAGACGTCGCTACGGGCAACGTGACTTTTGAACCTGAAGTCTACAAGGTGACGGACGGCTTTGACGATGCAGGACTGGACGATGAGAAGAGTCGGCCGTATGTCTACATACCCATAAACAAGGACCAGTTCAAGAAGTACCGCAAGTACTTGTACGACTTGTACTATGCGGATCCGAGTAATCCGGACCTCCATGCGCTCTATGCCAACAGATGGCCGAGTCTCAATTTCTTGCACTTCCCGCCCGCCAAATATGACGCCTACGTGCTGATCAGCGTCGGTCCCTTCGGCCATACGGGCGGGTTGTTGACCCTCGGCCCCCCCGAGGGTATTAACAAGAGTGACTGGGTAGATCCGACGCAATATGGGCTGATTCGCTATCATATCAACGCGCTGAGAGCCTATTTTCTGGCCACACGCGACATCAATGCCAACGGCGAGCTAGATTTTGACTTCATTAGTCGCACGCAAAGGGACGAAACTGAATACCTTGACCCGAAGCTGCCCGATCCAGACGTTCAAAGAGCGCATAAGGACTTCTGGCTGCCCGTAGACTATCGGCTCTATATGAAGCCGACCCCGCCGGAAACGGTTCTGGGACCCGGCCCGATGATCTACAAATGCCCGGAGGCGGATTAGTGAAGTCTTTCGCCGGGCTCAGCCCGGCGGGCGAGATGGGGCGTCTTGTCTGCTAGGTCCTGCCTGAGCCGCGTCAACAGTACACTCTTTCTTATCGCCCTTAGTTTCGCGTAGAATACATGAAATCTACGGCTTTGACTGGAATCGCCACTGATGGACAAAGATAGATTGAGAGGAATGCTCGAGTCGGTCGCGTCGGGAGAGTTGTCGCCGGACGAGGCGGTCGAGAAGCTGCGCGCGTTGCCGTTCGAGGATCTCGGGTTTGCCAAGGTGGACCACCACCGCCCCTTGCGCAAGGGCTACCCGGAAACCGTTTTCTGCGCGGGCAAGACGGCCGAGCAGGTCGTGGCCATCGTGACCCGCATGCGGGAACACGGCAGCAACGTGTTGGCGACGCGGTGCACCCCCGAGGTGATCGCGGCGATCCTCGAGGCGCATCCCGATGCGGTGCATCATGAGGCCGCGCGGGCGGTCGCCATAGCGGTGAATCCGCCGGAGCCGCTCGCCGGCTACGTCGCGGTGGTGTGTGCAGGCACATCGGACATACCCGTCGCCGAAGAAGCGGCCGTGGCGTGTGAATCGCTGGGCAACGTCGTCGAGCGGGTGTACGATGTAGGCGTGGCGGGCATCCACCGGCTTTTCGATCGGCGCGACACGCTCGAGCGGGCCGCGGCCATAGTCGTATGCGCGGGCATGGAAGGCGCCTTGGCCAGCGTGGTCGCCGGCCTAGTGGACAAACCCGTGATTGCCGTGCCTACCAGTGTCGGCTACGGCGCAAGTTTCGGCGGCATCGCGGCGCTGTTGGGCATGTTGAATTCCTGTGCAACGGGGGTATGCGTGGTCAACATCGACAACGGATTCGGCGCCGGGATGTTTGCCGGCATTATTAACCGCATCGCGAACGGGAAGGCGTGAAGAATATTTCGCAGCGCGGCAAGAATCTGCGTGATCTGCACAATCTGCGGTTTCGCTCTTGATTGTTAGACAAAGAGGCGCTGAGCACGAGTAGGAGTAAGAGTGTGAGTAGGAGAACGCTCTACTTTGACTGCTTTTGTGGGGCGAGCGGCGACATGATCGTCGGCGCGCTCATTGATGCGGGCGCGGACTTCGCCGCGATCACGTGCGGCCTCGAGGCGCTCGACGTGCCCGGGTTCACGGTGGCCGCCGAGAAAGTGAACAAGCGCGGCATTGCGGCCACCCGGTTCACCGTGACCGTAGCGGAGGACGCCCCGCGGCCGCATCGATCGCTCAGCCAAATCGTCGACCTCATCCGGCGGAGCGGCCTGCCGGATAAGGTCAAGGCCGGCAGCGCCGAGACGTTCGAACGCATTGCCGCGTGTGAGGCGCAAGTGCACGGCATTGACGTCCAAGACGTCCACTTCCACGAACTCGGGGCCATTGATTCCATTGCCGACATCGTCGGCGCCCACTTAGCCCTCGATTCGCTCGATGTGGCACAGATCGCAGCGTCGCCGCTGCGCGTCGGGCACGGAACCGTCCACACGGCGCACGGCGTGCTGCCTGTGCCCGCCCCGGCGACCGCCCTGCTGCTTCGGGACGTCCCGTGCCGCGGCGGTGATATCGAGGGAGAACTGGTGACGCCGACGGGCGCGGCGCTCGTGGCGCAACTCGCGGGCCGTTTTGGGCCGTTGCCGCTATTCAAGATTGACGCCGTCGGGTATGGGAGCGGCGCGCGCGACCTGGCGGATCGGCCCAATGTGCTCCGTGTGTTCCTCGGCCGCGAGAGCGCGGCCTTGCCCGGCGCCGAGTCCATCACAATTGTCGAGGCCAACATCGATGACATGAATCCCGAATTGCTGCCGCCGTTGCTCGAAGACATGCTCCGGGCGGGGGCGCGCGACGCCTTCCTGACGCCCATCGTCGGCAAGAAGGGGCGGCCGGCCCACCAGATCACCGTCCTGTGCGACGAAGCTATCGCGTCCGAGGTGGCCGGACTACTCTTTCGGAACTCAACGACGTTGGGCGTCCGGATGCGCGCCGAGCACCGCATCTGCCTCGACCGGGAATGGCAGGTCGCCGAAACCGCGTGGGGCGCGGTGCGCGTCAAGATCGCGCGCTTCGACGGCCACGAAACCACCGCCGCGCCGGAGTTCGAAGACTGCCGCGGACTCGCCGAACAAGCGGGCGTATCCGTCCGGGCAGTCTACGAGGCGGCCCTTGCCGCCGCCGTGAAAGGAGAATTGCGCGATGCCTGACCGTACCGCCATCTATCCCGGCAGTTTCGACCCGCCCACCAACGGCCACCTCGACCTTATCGGGCGCGCGGCACGCATATTCGACCGGCTCGTCGTTGCCGTAGCCACGAACGAATCCAAAGACTGCCTATTCACCGTCGAGGAACGCAAGACCATACTCGAGGCAATTGCGAAAGATATACCAGGAGTAACGGTAACGTCGTTTGACGGGCTGAGCGCCGAATTCGCCGAGGAACACGGGGCGGTGGCCCTCGTACGCGGGTTGCGGGCCATATCGGACTTCGAGTTCGAGCTTTCGATGGCGGTTATGAACAAGCGAATCAACCCCGAGATCGAAACCGTATGCCTGATGCCCAGCGAGCCCTACATGTTTCTAAGCTCACGGGTAGTGAAAGAGGTCGCCTTCTACGGGGGCGACATAAGCGGCTTCGTCCCGCACGAAGTGGAACTGGCGCTGAGAAAAAAGCTGGGAACATGAAGCGGGTAGCGATTAGCTATCAGTGGTCAGCTATCAGCGGTCAGCATTGGCGCTGCGACAAGTCGGGGGGTGTTTGAATTCGCCCCGTCGGCGACGGAGCGTAGTTGAGGCGCCATAATCTGAGTATTGTGCTGCGCAGATTGGCCAACCCGTCTTCTGGCCAGAACTGTTTTGGGCCTTCCTCATCCCGATTTCTGGATTGCGAGTGCCAGGACGAATAGCAAGGCCACAAACGTGTTCCGGCATTTGTCGTATTATATACCACGTGAAGGTCTTGCAGCGCGGCGGCCGCCAATAGCCGATGGCCTAAAGCAGGCCGCCGAAAGCTGATAGCTGACCGCTGAAAGCTGATCGCTGAAAACTGACCGCTGAAAGCTGATAGCTAACTACGCGGCCTTGACTTCGCGGCAGATAAGGCGGCCGACCCGCCTCGATAGGACCAACGTGTAATGGCCTTTTCCCGCGAGGGGGATGTTCTTGGCCATACCCAGTTCCGAGCTGCTCTGCGGCATTATGACGTTGTCGTGGATGCTGTAGATCGAGACGTGTTCGATGTTCGAGCGCCGGTTCTCGTCGCGGTTCAAGTCCTGAAGCCACTCGCTGTTGACGCGCATCTGGTTCGTGTTGACGCCGCGCGGAAACCATGCCGTGCGCGTTCCGTGATGGGGCGTGCCCACGGAGATGATCTTCGCGACACGCCCCGCGCCGCCGCACCGCTCGACGTAGGCCCGCGCCACAAGCCCGCCCATATTATGCCCGACCAGAATCACCTTGGGCGCACGGGTCGTCTCACAAATACGGACTACGCGCGCCGCGAGCTGTTGCGCGTAGTCGTCGATATTGCCGTGTTTTGGGTGGAGATTCATCGTGAATACGTTCGTCAAGCCCCGACGCCACAAATAACTGATCATGGGAACCCAAATGCCCGCATTGCACCCGTAACCATGAATGAGCAGCACAGGCGGCTGCGCGGCTCGCGTCACGTTGCCGCGGCGCAGCGCGACCAGCCGGCGAGAGAACGGAAGCAACAGACAGTACATGAATAGAAACGCCAAGATCTCGCCCACGATCATGCGCACCGCGCCGAGGAACCCTATCCGATCCTCCGGACTACGCGGCGTGCGCGAGAGTAGGGAAAACGCGAACTCGAGCAGAAACACGAGTATACGGAAGGCTAATACGGTACAAAAGGCCAAAACCACAATTAGACCGATCGGCAGCGTGCCTACGGACGCATCCCACGCCCACACGCAGACCGCTACACACAAACCGATCTCAAACAAAAATGCGGCGGCAAGACCAAGTGAAATCATAAACTACTACTCCTTGATACCTCTATCCAGAACGTACCATCCAGGAAAAGGTTTTGTCAATTGGAGTTGAAACCCAACCGGCGTCTCGGCTAGGCTCCCGTAGCGCCGTTGTGCAACGGAACAAAGTACAGCGCAACCTTCTTCCGCACCTCGCGGAAAACCATTGGGGGCGGCCTCCAGGCGCAAAGGGGCTCGCGCCTCGGGAAATCGGCCAGTGAATCGCTCCCCACAATTCGGCGAAGCGGTGTTCGTGGCCAGCGAGCGGGCACTGCGTTTTCAGTCCCCGCTCGAAATTGCCGCCGCCTACAAGCTCGATGAGGTATTGCCATGCCTCGAGCGCATCGAATCGGCGGTGGCTGCGGGCGCCTACGCGGCGGGATTCCTGGCCTATGAAGCGGCGCCCGCGTTCGACGATGCCCTCGTGGCGCACCCCGGCATAGACCACCTTCCACTGGCATGGTTCGGTTTGTATGATGCGGTGCAGGCGACGCCGCCGCTTGACAGCCCCCGTGAGCCTTTCTCTGTGGGCCCTTGGACCCCGCTGGTTGGCAAAAGCGACTACACGGAGGCCATCCACCGTATACGGGACCTGATCGCGGCGGGCGATACGTATCAGGTCAACTACACGTTTCCAATGCGCGCCGCCTTCAGCGGCGATGTCTTCAGTTGGTTCTTGGCCTTATGCCGCAGTCAGGGCGCTGACCACGCGGCGTTCGTCGACGCGGGCCGGTACAAAATTCTTTCTGCGTCGCCTGAACTGTTCTTTCGACTCGAAGCAGGCGCCCTCGAGACCCGGCCTATGAAAGGCACCCGGCCGCGCGGACGTTGGCCCGCGGAAGATCGCCGGCTGGCGGCCGAACTCGCCGCGAGCGCCAAAGATCGCGCCGAGAATGTAATGATCGTCGACCTGCTGCGCAACGATGTCGGGCGAATCAGTGAAACGGGCTCGGTGCGCGTGCCGCGCCTGTTCGACGTCGAGCGATACGAAACCGTCTGGCAAATGACGTCAACCATCGCCGGGCGGACCTCGGCCACGATCACCGAGATTATGGCCGCCCTGTTTCCGTGCGGCTCCGTTACGGGCGCGCCCAAAGTCCGCACCATGCAGATTATTCGCGAACTCGAACCGTTTCCCAGAGGCGTGTACTGCGGCAGCATCGGCTGGTGCGCGCCGGGGAAACGCGCTGAGTTCAACGTGGCGATTCGAACCGTTACGCTTGACACCGCCCAGGGCCGCGCCTACTACAACGTCGGGGGAGGTATTACCTGGGGCTCGACGCCTGAAGGCGAATATGATGAGTGCCGAACGAAGGCCGCGGTGCTGTCGGCGGATCGCCCCGAATTCGAGTTGCTCGAATCGTTGCTGTACGACGGCGGCTACTTCTTGTTGGAGGAACACCTCGGCCGCTTGGCCGCCAGCGCCGAATACTTCAGATTCGCCATAGACCTCGAGCGGATCAAGGCCGCCCTACTGGAAAAAGCGGCGCGTTTTGAGAAAGGCGCGAAAAAGGTCCGGCTCCTGGCGGCCCGCGACGGCGCCCTCCGTGTCGAGGCCGGCCCCGCAACGCCCGCGGCACCCATTCGGCTGGGTTTTGCCAGAGAACCCGTCGATGAAGCCAACGTTTTCCTCTACCATAAGACGACCCACCGCGCCGTATACGAACGCGCCAAAGCTGGCCGGCCCGACTGCGACGACGTCCTACTCTGGAACGGCCGAAGCGAAATCACCGAGACAACCACGGCCAATGTCATACTCGAAATCGGCGGCGAATGGCTGACGCCGCCGGTTTCGTCCGGGCTGCTTGCGGGCACGATGCGGGCCCATCTCCTTGGCAGCGGCGGTGTCCGCGAAGCGGTGCTCACAAAAAACGACGTCGTGCGGGCAACCGCTATCCGCATCGTAAACTCCGTGCGCAAACAAGTGGAAGCCGTGTTCGTTGACGCGCCTCCCTCAGGCCTCGAGGCAGGAACACGCCAAAGGACCAAAAGGAGGTAAGTGGACGCGGCTTGTGAATCCGTTGGAGTAGCCTTCTTATCTCTCTGCACTCAATTGTTCACTTTGGACGCCAGAGTTGCAGGCTTGCCGCGCCAGGTATATAGTCATCGCGCCGTTGAGATTCGCCGTCTTGTCATCACGGCTTTGATTTTGTGCTACGCTATTGGCCGGCAGTTGCCTCGGCCAAAACAGAATGGGGGAGGGGCAAGGGATGCGTTTGGTTCGGGTCGGCGTCGCGTCCGTCTCGGTCAAAGTGGGCGATTTTGCCGGGAATTGTGCGCGTCTCGGCGCCGCGATCGGGGAAGCGAAACGTCAGGACGTCGATCTACTGGTTACGCCGGAGCTGGGCGTGTCCGGCTACAGTCTCGAAGATCGGATTTGGTGGCCGGACGTAGCCCGCCGGAGTTGGGACGCGCTTGAGTCGCTCGCCTCGACGAGCGCTGGGGTCAGTGTTTTTGTCGGGCTGCCGGTGCGCATCGACGGCCTGATGTACAACGCCGCCGCCCTGATCCACGACGCAGACGTGCAAGGGCTCATCCTCAAAAAATTCCTGCCCACCTACAGCATCTTCTACGAGGGACGGAACTGGGCCGCCTGGCCGGAAGGCGTAACGATATGCAACGGCGTGCCCGCGGGCGACCTCGTATTCAAGCTCCCGTTTGGCAAGGTCACCGCCGAGATCTGCGAGGACTTGTGGGCTGCGGATTCGCCTGCCCGAGCCCGCGTCTTCGCCGGTGCGGAGATTGTCTGCAACGGAAGCGCCTCGCCCTTCACGCCGCGCAAGAACGAGCATCGGAAACGACTGGTTCTGGGCGCGGCGAGCAGCCTTGTCTGCGTCTATGCATACGCCAACCTGCTCGGATGCGACAACAGCCGGTTGGTGTTTGACGGCGGCGGATTCATCGCTACGCCAGGAGGCGTCGTCGCCGAGCAGCACATCTTGCCCGCGAAATACTGGACACTCGCAACGGGCGTCGTGGACCTCGACGATATTGCCCGAATGCGGGCCGAGAACAGCTCTTGGCGAAACGCCGCCGCAGAAAGGCGGGACAAATCCTCGACGGAGACCGTTGACGTTTGTGCCAAGAATGCCGGCCCGAAGAAACGCCCCAAAAAACCTGCCCAGGCGTCCCGCGGCGAGGAACTAGTCACCGGGCTGCCCGCGAATTTCTATCTGCCCGAAACCACGCCAACGCAAAACGAGACCCACCTTTTCCTCGACGAATTGTTTGATGCGCTTGTGTTGGGCCTGCGCGACTATTTCGAGAAGGTGGGCGTGTTCAAGCGGTTCCTCGTGGCGGTTTCAGGCGGACGCGACAGCGCGTTGTGTCTGTTGTTGGCCGTTCAGGCGGCCAAAGGCCTGAATGAAGGACGGGACGCGCCCCGCTACGCGGAGCGCGTCTGGACCTGCTACTTGCCGAATGAAGCCTTGAGCAGCGACGCCACGCGGGACGCGGCCGAGTCCTTGGCGAAAGAACTCGGCGTGTCGTTCCGAGTCGTGTCGATTGCGGAAGAAGCGGCCGTGGCCCTCAGAAAAGCCGCCGAACTCATGGGCGGCGAAGACAAGGTCACGCCCCTGGCCAGACAGAACCTCCAGGCACGCGTGCGCGGCGACATGATGCTCAACTGGGCAAACTGCGCCGACGGACTCGTGTTGGTCACGTCAAACCTCTCGGAGGCCGCCGTGGGATACACCACCACCGGCGGCGACAACCAAGGCGGCTATTCCCCCATCGCCAATGTACCCAAAACGCTGGTGACCCGCCTCCTCGAGCGCGCCGCCGCGCGGTTCAGCATCCAATCGCTCGCAAAAGTGCTGGCCATGGCGCCGAGCGCGGAACTCGCCCCCGGCCAAACCGACGAAGCCGACCTCATGCCCTACGTTATCCTCGACGACCTGCTCTACCTGTTCGCCGGACGGCGCATGGCGCTTACCGACTGTTGGCGGGTGCTTGTGCGGCGCCACGGCGACTATGATGCCGAGCAACTCCGCGCGTGGACCCTGACGTTCGGAAAGCTCTTCGCCAACAGCCAATGGAAACGCGAGCAGCTTCCCGTGACCATGAAAGTGCTCGACCTCGACCTCGACCCAAAGACCGGGTTCCGCTTCCCCGTCACCCAAAGCATCCAAGACGAACTCGACGAACTGGCCTCGGCACCGTCCTAGTCGTTGGTCGAGATTCCCCATCACGAAGAAAACGGGAGTTCGCCGAAGCGGGTGAGCCCTTAGCGGGTTGAGACCGTGAAGCTGTTGAAAAAGCGCTTGCCCTGCCTGTTGACCAGAGGCTCATGGCGTACCTACAACGCTGCAAGCGGGTCTGTGACGGTTGCGAGAAGAGCGAGGTGGGAGATATCTTTTGACCAACTTGTGGGGGGCGGCACATGCCTCAAGAGTTGTCGCAGCAACCGGCGCGCCTAGAGATGCGCGGCTTGTGGTTCTCAACGACCTCCTTGGTGTTTTCGAATCTTGCCCCCCTTTGGGCCGCGCTGTTCCTGGGCTCGTACGTTGTCGCCTTACTGTTCTTAATCTGGTTTGAGGTCGTCGTCAATGGTTGCTTCGACCTAATGACAGACTGGCTGAGCCGGGATGGATTGCGAAAGTCCAGGATGGCAAGAGAAACGATCTCGTTCCGCCAACTCTTTCTGTTTTTTGGACTAATAGGCTTTCCCAGCCTCTTTATCTTCGTGATGCTGATGCTGGTCTTGATAATCACGCTGAATCCCTCTGGGCCAGGGGAACCTTATCGAAGGGCAGCACCCTCTGGCCGTCTTGAGCGAAGGGAACCCCCGTCTTCGAACGGGACGGCAATCTCGCATACAGCGCCGAACTCGCACTGGCGCGTTTGTCTTGTCCATGCTACACTGCTCTTAAGCGCGTATCTGAATATTGCTGTCAGATTCTCGTCTTTTGTCGGGGAACCGAATGCATGGAACGTCTCGACCAGTTCTTTGGGATTCGCGCGTCGGGGTCGACGATCCGGCGCGAGGTCGTGGGCGGCCTGACGACGTTCGCGACCATGAGCTATATCGTGTTTGTGCAGCCCACCGTGTTGGCGGCGTGCGGCATGCCGTTCGGATCGGTGCTCGTGGCCACATGCGTTTCGGCGGCGTTCGCGTGCGTCCTCATGGGGCTGCTGGCGAAATATCCGTTCGCGTTGGCGCCGGGCATGGGGGAGAACTTCTTCTTCGCGTTCATGGTGTGCGGCACGTTTCCCGGCGCCATGGGGTTTTCGTGGCAAGCCGGGCTGACGATCGTGTTCATCTCCGGACTGGTCTTTCTTGTGCTTTCGCTGTTCGGAACGCGAGAAAGACTCCTTAACGTGCTTCCCGATTGCCTCAAAAACGCCATCGGCCCGGCCATCGGGTTTTTCATCGCGTTTGTGGGGCTTCAATGGGGCGGCATCGTCAAGCCGAGCCCAGCAACCATGGTCAGCCTCGGGGATATGAGTTCCGGGCCGGTGCTCATCACCATATTCGGCGTTGTCCTAATTTCGGTGCTCATGGCCCTCGAGATCCGGGGCGGCATCCTCATCGGCATTTTGGCCACCTGCGGACTCGGCCTGATAACCAACGTCATGCCTCGGCCCGAGTACACCACGGAACTCTCACTCGCCACCTTCGGCCGGCTCAACGTGTCTGAACTCTTCGCCCAATGGGATAAGGCGCTAATTGCCATCGTCCTGTTCTTTTTCATGGACCTGTTCGACACGGTGGGCACGCTGGTCGGCGTCGGCAAGCAGGCCGGTTACATCGGCGACGACGGAAAACTCCCGAGGGCGAACCGGGCCTTCTTTGCGGACGCGGCAGGGACGTGCGTAGGCGCGCTTTGCGGCACATCGACCGTAACCAGTTACATCGAAAGCGCCACCGGCGTCGCGGCAGGCGCGAGAACCGGTTTGGCTGCCGTGGTCACCGGTCTCTGTTTTCTCGCCGCCATCGTGTTGGCCCCCGTGGTCACGGTGGTGGGCCAGGACATCGGCCCCGCCGTCTACAACGTCGCAGCGACGGCCCCGCATGTGGCAATGTATCCGGGCGTCGCCCCGGCGCTGATTGTCGTCGGGTTTCTCATGATGCGGCCGCTGCGCAAAGTCAACTGGGACGACATGACCGAAGCGCTGCCGGCGTTCTTGACCGTAGCGATGATGGTGTTCGGCTACGCCATTCATGAGGGAATCGCAATCGGCTGCATCTCGTTTGCGACGATTAAACTGCTGACGGGACGAGGCAAAGAAGTCCACCCCGTAATGTACGCCATCGCCGTAGCCCTGGTCTTGCGCTATGCCTTCCTGCAATGAGCCGGGCAGGGGGAATAGGAGTAGAGTGTCAGGAGTTACGGACAGACGGCAACGACATGCCAAGTGAAAGGCAGCCGCGCTGTGGCGCGTCACGCGAAGAGGCCTCGATGGTATCATAGTTGGGACAAAGGTCGTTCGAACCGCACCTTGGACAATGGGGAGTAACCAGAAATGGAAAGAAAAGCAAAAGTTACGGTTATCGGAATGTTGGTGCTGGCGATGGTCGCCACGGCGGCGGGCTGCCAAAGCTACGGCCGCGCTGGCGGCCTGGGCGCCGGGCTCGGGGCCGCGGCCGGCGCCGTCATCGGGCACCAGTCCGGACACGCCGGCGAGGGCGCAGCCATAGGCGCCGTTGTCGGCGGGTTAACGGGGCTCATCGCGCACGACGTCAAGGCCAGAAGGGCCAAGAACCGCGAAGAGACGGCCGCGCAGTACAACTACCAGCCGGCCCAGGGCGAAAAACTGATGCTCGAGAACGCCCAGGCGCTGCCCTCCGTGGTGCAGCGGGGCAATTTCGTCGAGGCGAGCATACAGTACGCCTTGCTCGGCGGCGGATCGGGCACTACGAGTGTCACCGAGACCCGGCAACTTCGCCGGGGCGACCAGGTGATGGCCGACATATCGTCCGAGAAGTTCGATCGGCCCGACGG
>DUZM01000018.1 GCA_013349485.1 Candidatus Hydrogenedentota bacterium
GATCCGTCGGTTTGGAACTGGTGGACGCAGGCCACGAACGTGCCACCGTGGCCGGCGCGCACCGCCCACTCGTCAGTAGTTTACGACGGCAAGATCTGGATTATAGGAGGTTATGGATACGGTGCTGGTGCTTACAGGTTTCACAACGACGTCTGGTCTTCGGTAGATGGCGTCGCCTGGACGCCCGTAACGACCGGCGCGCCTTGGGCAGGTCGCTTTGAACACGCGTCTGTTGTCCATAACGGCAAGCTCTGGGTCATCGGCGGAATGGCGCTGGACCCCCTTCCTATCCTTTTCGACGACGTGTGGTCCTCCGTCGATGGTGTTACGTGGACGCAGGAGACGGCCGCCGCGCCGTGGACGGCCCGTTTCGCCCACAGGTCCGTGGTGCACGACGGCAGGATCTGGGTCATCGGCGGAAACGTCGACCCCGTGTCGCCGTCGACGAGCGTCAACGACGTGTGGTCGTCGGTGGACGGTGTTGCATGGACACAGGAAACGGCCGCGGCCCCATGGGCGGCTCGTCATTCGCATGCGTCCGTCGCGTACGACGGCAAGATTTGGGTGATGGGCGGATATGATGAATACACTTACACCATGTTCAGCGACGTGTGGTCGTCGGTGGACGGCGTTGCGTGGACACGGGAAACGGCCGGGGCGCCCTGGACGGTGCGCTCCAGCCACACCTCTGTCGTACGCAACGGCAAGATTTGGATCACCGGTGGCTACGATTACTGGACAGGCTCCTCGTTCAGCGATGTTTGGACGTCGGTGGATGGCGTCGCCTGGACGCAGGAGACCGATGCCCCATCCTGGACGGCCCGCAGTGGCCACAGGTCCGTCGTACACAATGACAAGCTTTGGATAATCGGGGGGTATGCCGCCTCTTATGGATACGCAAATGACGTGTGGGCGTCGGCCGACGGAATCTCATGGGAACAGCCCGTTGGCGGGGCGCCGTGGGCCAACCGGCACGGCCACGCCGCTGTGGCCCATGACGGGAAACTATGGGTAATCGGCGGCCATGACGGCGCCTCCGTCCGCAACGACGTGTGGCACTCGACCGACGGCCTCACCTGGATCCGCGCGACGGACGGCGCCCCCTGGCTCGCCCGGAAAGATCACGCGGCCGTCTCGTACGACGGGAAGATCTGGGTCATGGGCGGCCGAGACTACGATTACAGCCCGTTTTTCTCGGACGTCTGGTGGTCGGCCGACGGCGAGACATGGACCCAGGTGGCCGAATGGACGGATTGGGGCGATCGTTGGGGTCACACCGCCCTTGCCTACGAAGGCAAAATGTGGCTCATCGGCGGCAATTATTACTATGACGACTATTACTACGAATCGTACTCGGCGAACGACGTGTTCTACTCGACGGACGGCGCTACCTGGTTGCCGGCGACGACTGCCGCGCCCTGGCCCGCCCGCCACGGCCACGCATCCGTGGTCCACAACGGCAAGATGTGGGTCGTCGGCGGCACGGCGGGGTTCCCCGGATACGATGACGTGTACATGCACGACCTGTGGTATTCCGCGGACGGCGCTACGTGGGTTCAGGCGACCGATGCGGCCCCGTGGCCCGCGCGATCCGAACACACCTCGCTGGCCTACGATGCGCGCATCTGGGTGCTCGGCGGCGGCCCCGGCGGGTATGCGAACGATGCGTGGTACTCGGCCGACGGCGTCACCTGGTTCGAAGCAGACCCGGCAACCGATTGGCAAGCAAGGAGCGGCCACGCCTCCGTAGTCCATGACAGCCGCATGTGGGTCCTGGGCGGTAGGGCCTTCGGCGGCGCGACGCTGGACGACGTCTGGTATGCCGCGCCCGCCCCGCCTGAAGTGACGGTCGAGCAGTCTGGCGGCCAAGCCGACCCAACGAACACGCTGCCCATCACCTTCGATGTCATGTTCAGTGAACCCGTAACCGGTTTCGACGTAGGGGATGTGGTCATTGGGGGGACAGCGACCGGCGCGACGGTGGAAGTTGCCGGCGGCGATGCGAATTACACGGTAGGCGTGACGGCCGCCGACACCGATGGCTCGCTTCTGGCCACCGTGCCCGCTGGCGTCTGCGAAAGCCTAATCGGCTACGGCAACAACGCTTCAACGAGCACAGACAACAGCGTCACGCTCGATCGCGCGGCGCCGACGCTTTCGATTGGGGCCCCCTCGAACACCCTAACCCGAAGCGGGCCTGTATCGTACTCGGTGACCTATGCAGGCGCGGACGCCGTGACCCTTGCAGGCGGCGACGTCACTCTTGACGCCTCGGGCACGGCCACGGGTGCGGTCTCGGTGTCCGGCTCGGGTCTTTCGGCGCGCACCGTGACGCTCTCGGGCATTTCAGGCGACGGGACCCTTGGCATCACAATCGCGGCGGGCACGGCCAGCGACGCGGCAGCCAACGTGGCGGCCAGCGCCGGCCCCAGCGCCTCGTTTGCCGTCTCGAACCTGGACACCGACGCCGACGGCCTAACCGACGGTGAGGAAACCGCCATATACGGCACCGACCCGAACCGGCGCGATACGGACACCGACGGATTGAGCGACGGGGACGAGGTGACGATACACGGCACGGACGCGCTCGACCGCGACACCGATGACGACGGCGTGAACGACGGCCGGGAGGTCAACGTCTACGGCACGGACCCGCTCGATACGGATTCGGACGCGGACGGTTTCACGGACAAAGAGGAGGCCGACGCGCGCACCGACCCGCTCGACCCTGAGGATTTTCCAGGCGTGGTGCACTTCGCGGACGCGAACCTCGAGGCCGCAGTCCGTGAGACTATCGTTGTGCTCACGGGCCCCATCCTGGACACCGACCTGGTCGGCGTCGGTTTCACGGCCCTGGATGCATCGGCCCGCGGCATCCGCGATCTCGGCGGGCTCGAACACTGCCTCGAACTGACCACGCTGGACTTATCGAATAATGCGTTCAGCGATCTGGCCCCATTGGCCTGGCTGGCGGCGCTATCCGCGCTTCACCTCGAGTCCAATCAGGTATCCGACGTGGGCGCTTTGGTGGCGAACGTCGGCCTGGGCAGCGGCGATGCGGTCTATCTGGCCGATAACCCGCTTAGCCAGGTTGCCCTGTGCAATGATATCCCGATGTTGGAAACGTTCGGGGTGACGATCGAGCACGATGGCGTGTGCAGCGAAGATCGGGAAGCCGATGCGGATGGCGACGGACTGCCGAATTGGGATGAGGAAAACCGTTGGCACTCGAACCCGAATGACCCAGACACCGATGACGACGGCATGCCCGACGGATTCGAGGCGCTTTATAATCTCGACTTGCTCGATCCCGAAGACGCGGTTGCCGACAGTGACGGCGATGAACTGACGAACCTCGAGGAGTATTTGGAGCACGCCGACCCCACCGATCTCGATAGTCCCGTGGGCACCTACTTTGTCTCGTCCGAGGCGGGCGAGGACGTCGCCGACCATGGCGCGAACCGGGCCTATCCGTGGCAAACCATCGCTTACGCCCTCGAACAGCTTCCCCTGAGCAGCCCCGTGAAGCTGGTGCTGTTGCCCGGGCAGTATTACGAGGACGGCCTCACGCTTCCGGCCGGCGTATCCGTTGTCGGCTCGAGAACGGGCGAGGTCGTCATCGAAGGTTTTGGCCCCTTTTTGATTGCCGGGGGCGACTCAACTGCGGTGCGGAACCTCGAGGTGCGGCAGGCCGAGGGGGACGCTGCGGGAACGGTTCTTTTGGACATGTTCGACGTGGCTATGGTCGTACAGGGCGTCGCGTTCATAGGAAACACCAACCGCGACGCTACGGGCATCGTCGTGGAAGGGACGGCGCCGAGCGCGTCGTTGATCGCAGACTGCCGGTTCGCAAGTCTGGCGCTCGGCATCGAGATATGGGATGAAGCCCCGACCGTCCGTCGCTGTGTCTTCGATGATTGGGGGGAGTATGGCATCGTTTTCAGGGCGGGTAGGAGCCTGAAGCGCGATGTCGGCAAAAGCGGCCTCGGAACGCAAGACGACCCGAACAGCGGCTACAACACATTTTTGGGCACGGGCATGGCCGTTCAGAATGAGGGCGACGAGGCCATCGTGATGGACAACAACGACTGGGATCTCGATACAGCCACCGTCGAGAACGCCGAGGCGCGGGTAGACGGCCCGGCCGAAATCAATACCGTGCTCGAGAAAAGCGGCGCCATACTCTCCGCCACGGTCGTGTGTACGACGTGGGACGCGGCATCGCTGAATCGTATCCTAAACGCCACGATCACGTTGGCGCCGGGGCTGTCCATGTCCAGCAACACGAACGGGGTATACACGTTCGCCAGCGTTCCGGCCCAAACCTATGCGCAGGTAACGGCCGTCGCGCCGGACTACGCGACGGCATCGAAGTTCAACGTCGAGGCGGCCGCGGGCGAGACCAGCACGGTATTGTTTCAGTTGACGCAACTTGCCTCGGACAATGACGCCGACGGCGACGGCCTCACCGACGCCGAAGAGGCCGCCCTGGGCACCGACCCGAACGCCGCGGACACGGACGGCGACGGACTCAACGACGACGTCGAGATCGCCTACGGTTCGGATCCCCTCGATGCGGCGGACCCCGACTGCGTCTTCCCGGCGTCCCCCGTCTCCGTCATGGCTTCCCAGGGGACCTCTGTCGATTCCGTCACCGTGACGTGGGCGGCCGTATCGGGCGCGGACGCGTATCAAGTGCTTCGCAGCGCGGCCAACGACGCGGCATCGGCCCAGGCCATCACCGGTTGGGTCACTGCAACCCAATACACCGATACGACCGTAGGATCCGGCACGCATTACTATTGGGTGCGCTCGCGGAACGACTGCGGGGAAAGTCTTCTGGGCGAGAGCGTCACAGGATGGCGCGGGACCGCGCCGCCCCGGCCGCGGGCATGTGCCCGGGGTAGGGTCGGCCATGGCCGCACGCCGTTCAGCCGTAGCCACGGCGACATCTTGACCATGGTCGCCTTGGCTGCCGCATTGCTGCTCCTGCGCGGCCGTTCAACGGTGGGTGCCACGGGCAGCTTGTCTGCCCGTGGGGCGACCTCTGGCGCCAGCAACACTGGCGGGCAAGCCGCCAGTGGCACCCAGTGGCCTTTTGACACGCGATCGCAATCGTAGGGGGTGTGTTTCGAAGAAACAGACTACCGCCTCGATCCGTTTCGCGCCATGACGTTCGCGCAACGCGGCAGGCAATGGGACGCGGTTTTATTGGGGAGTTGCTTGGGCCGCAGGTTGTTGCGGGCGTTATGCGAGGAGGGCTTCGATGATGAGCGGCGCCAGACCGGCGATGGCGAGGCGGCCGTAGTCTTGCTGGGCCCAGAAGAACGCATTATCCCAAGTGTGCATCCCGGTGAAATGCGTGTCGTTGTACAGTTGGGGATTCTTGATGCCGCCTTTTACGTCAATGCCGCGGCGCGGCGTACATAGGAGTTCGGGGCCGTTGGGCGTTTCGGGGCCTGTGTAGATCTCGTCGCGTTGCCACACCCGCTCGAATACCCTGTTCCCTTCATACTCGAGCGCTTCGAGTTTTGCTTTGATCTCCTCGAGCGGGCCGTCGCCCGCGAGGCGCCCTTTCGGGTACCGCCCTTTCCGGTGGATGTATATGCGTCCGGGATCCATTGCAAAGGCTTGACTCGATGGCGCGATGTCTGCATAGGACTCGGGCGGCTCTTTCTCGAAGGAGAGGTATCCTTCGCGGCGCAGCCACGCGTTGAGCATGAACTGCTTGGCCACGTGCGTAAACCCGTGATCGGAGAGGAGAAAGAGGCCCTCGGGGTCGTCGCTCCCATAGAATTGCTCGACGAGTCTCCGGATGAGCGCGTCGCATTTCCGGTAATAGGCCATCGCGCGGGCGCGTTCAGGGCCGTTGCCGTCGCACGAAGTCCATAGAAAGTGTTGCAGGCGATCGGTGCCGGTGATCACGACCTCCGCGAAATCCCAGTCCTCGAGGCCAAAGAGGTATCCCGCGGCACGTTCACGACTGTCGAGACACGCCTCGAGTTCCCGAAACAGCGCATCCGAGTCTCCTTTGCAGTGCTGGGTGTTAACGTCAATCCGGTAGTCCATTCGCTGCAAGACCTCGGCGTGTTGGCGGGGCGCAACCGCCCGGGCGAGGTCGACGGCCACGAAACCGGACACAAGAACGCCGGGGATGGTTCTTGCCGGATAGCAGCCGGGCTGATTCAGCACGAGACAGCGTTTGCCGGCGCGGCCCAGCCTATCCCATAGGGTGTCGGTTTTAAGATCGGGGAACGAGGGGAATCGCAGGGCGTACGAGCTGCAGTCGAGGTCCGTGAACCCGAATATACCGTGGCCGCCCGGATTGGCGCCGGTCATGAAACTTGCCCAATTGACGCTCGATATTTCAGGCAACGCCGACGTCGTTTGATGGAGCGTGCCCGAGCGCAGAAACGTGGCCAAGTAGGGGATGACGTCGTCGTCTGCCAAACGCTCGACCAGTTCCTTCGGAACACCGTCGAGCCCGATCACCAACCCGCGCCGTTTCCTTTTGCGTCGGAACAACATGGCGGAATCGTAACACTTCCGCCGCGACGTTGACAAAACTCAGCCGCTGACGGCGCAGCGCAGTGATTTAACGCCCATTCACCGGAGTTGAACGCTGACCGCTTGGCCGCCGGCCGCTTCTCCTCGGCGGCTATTCCTCTCTGAGGTAGCCTAGTTTCCGGAGACGCTCGATGGTTTCGGCGTCGAGGATGGCTTTTTCCGGCTGGACGGCGTGCTTGGGATGGCGTCTGCATCGCTCGATATGGGCGTCCAATAGGCTGAGCAGACGCTTTACGGTTTCTGTATCCTCGATCGCTTGGTTGTTGCGCTCGAGCGGATCTTCGGCGAGGTCGTACAGCTCGATTGTGCCCGTTTTCCTGTCCACGGTAAGTTTTTGGTCGTGCAGTATGACGGCCTCGAGATGGAGATTGGCGGCTTCGAGGGCGCCCCGGGTCTCCGCGAACACCGCTTGGGGAGCCTCGCCGTCCGTGGGCGTTGGCCCAAGTAGGTCACGGCCTTGCCAATCGGGATTGGGCCCGAGGCCGAGGTAACTTGACACGGAGGGCAGCACGTCCACGCTCGCGGCGGGCGGTAGGAAGCTCCGGGGCGGCAGCGAGGGTAGCCGCATGATTAAGGGAACGTGAATCAGTTCCTGATACAACGTCTTGCTGTGACCCACCGAGCCGTGATCCCAGAGTTCTTCGCCGTGGTCGGCCGTAACGACAATGACACACTCGGGATGCGCCGTCTCGACGTATTCAACCAGCCGCCCAAGTTCATCGTCGACGAATCTCAACTCGCCGTCGTACAACCACCGGACGCGCGCCCTGCCTGCGGCCGTCAATTCGGCCCGCTCGCGTTGTTCCCGGAGACCCAGCTTGTGGAGGGCCTCATCAAGGTAGTATCCGTCGTAGTCGTCGAGCAGTTCTCGATCCTTCTCCGTGATCGGCGGCGGCGCGCCAAGCCGATCCTGGCCGTCGGCCGGGGGCGCGTAGGGAGCGTGTGGATCGAGATAGTGCACGTATAGGAAGAACGGCTCGCCCATTCCGCGCAGGGCCTCGATCGCCGCCGAGGTCACGACATTTGCCGGTGCGTCGTCCTTGAACCAGTAGGCGTCAAAGCCTTGGGCGAATCCGAATTCGGCGGCCAGGTGGCGGTTCGTCTGAATACACCCCGTCCTATAACCGTTGTTTTTGAAATAGGTTGCGGCAGACCCGATCGCTTCTGGCAGCTTGTCGACGGTCATGTCTTGATGCTCGAAAAACCGTTCCGCGACGCCGAACTCAATTCCGTGCGTGGCCGGATACAACGACGTCAGAAGCGAGGCCATCGACGGCTTCGTCCACGCCGCCTGCGACGTTGCGCTCTCAAACGTCCACGAGTGCCCGGCCAGGCGCGCGAGATTGGGCATGAGCGGCGCCCCGTTTCGTTCCGCGAACACGCGATCCGCACGTAGCGCATCGACAACGATCAGAACGACACTCCGAATCTTCTCGGGCTTGGGGCTCGGTATGGCGTTTTGTCCGTGACGCAATCCCAGCAACAGGAAAAGCCCCGTCACCGCGCCCATCAGAATCAAAAGGAAACACCGCCTCACGACGAAAACTCCACATTAAGGCTTCAAAGGGCAGCGTGTTCGCGCTCGAGCATTCGTTGCGCTTCCGGTTTTATGCCCGGCATGTTGAGAATGTGCCCGTACTGGGCCTTCGCCTCGTCGATCCTGCCGGCGCGCGCCAGCGTGCGCGCGAACGTTAGGCGCAGATTCGGATCCAACGGTGCGCTTTCGACAATGTTGCGGAGGGTTTCGATGGCTTGTTCGTGTTGGCCCATCCGCACAAGGATATCGGCCCAATGCGCAACCGCGGCCGGCGTCTCCGTTGGCGGCAGCAGCGGTATGGCTGCGGCTATGGCAGTCTGCGCGGGCGCCAGTTGCCCCAAATCGTCCATGACCTTGCCAAGGTCCAATAGCGCCTCGCCCCGGCGCGCCAATTGAGGTCCAGCCTGCTCGAGTTCGGCCCCGAGCAGATCCGCCGCCCAGCCCAGTGCAACCAGCGGAGGCACGCCGCTTTCCGATTCGGCCCGTTTTTCCAGTGCATCGAGCAGCAGCGCCGCCGCATTGGCCGGGCCTGCCTTTCCGCCCTTAATTACGAGCGCCGCCGCCTGTACACCAGGCAATACGGATTTGCCCTTGGCCTCGGCCTCGGCCGCCGCCTCGAGCACCGTCCGGCGGAACGCGTCAACGCGATCCGACGTTCGCGCAAACCGATAGTAATCGTTCCAGGCGCTCGGCACCAGTGGATTCGCCAGGACGCTCCGCCGGAACGCCTGCGCCGCCTGGTCGGCATCGCCTTCTTGCCACAGGATTCTGGCCCGCCATAGGCACAACGCCGCCAAGGCGCCCTCATCCGCGCCCGCCTCCTCGAGTCGGCGCATCTGGCGCGCGGCTTCGTCGAGAAAGGCGGCGTGGCGGCCCGCCCTCTCGGCGAATGCGCTGAAGAGACGCCACGTCTCGCCGCGCGCGGGCTCCGCCTGGGCCGCGCTGCGATAGGCCTGCTCGGCCCCGGCAACGTCGTCTTGCCCGTTTCGCGCTTCGGCAATAGCGCAGTAGAGCGAGGCCAGGTTGCCGGCACCCAGTTCGATGGCCCGGGCCAGGTGGGTCTCGGCCCTTTGCCATTCGGCGCGGATGGCCTCGGCCGGTGCGCCCTCCTGCTCGAGCAGCAGCGTCCGAAACGCCGCCGTACGCCCGACAATTTCTTCCGCAACCGGCAAGGCGTTACACAACTCGAGCAGGCGCAGGCCTAGCCGCTCCGCCTCATCGATGGCCGCACGCTGCGCGTCCAGAGTAGCTCCCGCCGTTCTCTTGTTGAATCCCAGGGCCAGGTAGGTCCGCGCCGCTTGCGCCAACGTAGGAATAAAGTACGGGTTCTTTTCGAGGGAAACGTCAAATGCCCCGACGGCCTCCGCGAAACGTCCTTGTCTCGCGTATGCGAGTCCTTGTTGTCGGCCGAATTCCCAGTTCCACGGCGCCAACCGGGCACCTTTGGCCAGCCACGCCTGCGCAGGGCCGAGGTTACCGTGATGTGCCGCGCTGCTGCCCCAGTAGTACCAGTATTCCGACGCGAATACCCGCGCATTGAACACTACGGTTGCGAGCCCAACGACCACCAATGCAAAGCGCCATGCAATCCGTATCGCGCGCCGGCCGGCTTTTGCCGCGGCGGGACGCACCGCCGCATCGAGTCCGTCAAGGGCGCCCGCCAGCAGCATCAGTACGAGCGCCGACGGGGCCACGCGGAAGTTGAACCCGAACGCGCCATCGACCAGGTAGGTGAAAAACAACACGGCGAGCGCCCACCCCAGCCGACGCCGGTGGCCGTCCGCGGCCCCAAACGCCATGAGCAAGGCGCGGCCCACCGCCAGAACGAAAAACGCCGCGTATAGGCCGGCGGCGAGAAGTCCCGCGTCGGCCGCCGCCTCGAGAATGTCGTTATGCACGTGCGCGTTCATCTGTTGCGTATCGGCGAACCAGCGCTGCTCATACGGGGTCCAGAACCGGACGTTCTCGATTCGGTAATTGCCGGGGCCGTAGCCTAGCATCGGGCGCGCGAGGATCATGCGGGAAACACTGTAATAGGAATGATACCGCACGTGGAGCGACTCGCCGAAGGGAAACGGGTTGCCCGTCCGCAGTTTTGTCAAGGCCATTGCGCCGGCCGCGGTCGCTGCGGCCAGTGCGACAAGGACAATGGCCGTCGCGACGACGGCCCGGCCCGGCCGCTTCACGACGCGGCCAATCAGCCTGGCCGCTACCCACAACACAACCGCCGAACCCAGCGCTAAGGGGCCGCCTCGTTGGCTCGTGCAATACAAGTGCGTCAGAAAAACCGGCGTCAGCGCCAGACACCACCGGTACTTGCTCGTCGTTCCGAGATAGACGGCCATGATCACGCACAGCACCAGCGTGTGGGCCGCGTAGTTGGGATTGCCGAACGTTCCGGGCAGGCCCGCGTAGACCTCGCTCGTCCGATCCGCCCACGGAAATGGATCCAGGTTCAGGTATTGGCACAGCGCATAGGCAGAAGATAACGCGACTGCCGCGCATGTAACCGCCAGGAGACGCTGCACCTGTTCCGGCTCACCGTACACCTGCGCGGCAACGAAGTACAGAAGCAGAAGGCTGGTCAGCTTCTGGATTTCCAAGAGACTGTGGGACGCGAAAGACGAGTGCAAGCCCGCGATTACGTTAAGCAACCAGAACACAAGCCACAGGCACTGGAGGCCCGATGGACGCCGCAGCGGCGCCCCGCGCCGCATGGAATCCACGACCACCACGGCGGCAAATAACGCGCCCGCAAGCGTATAGAGGAGCTCCTTGATATGCACCGTGGGTTGGATCGTGTACGGGAACATGGTCAGCACGACCAGGGCCGTGGTTGCCGCAAGCCCGCCTCGGACGAATCGGGCCGTTTTGGTGTCCCCGAATGACTGGTTCATTTCAGACGCTGGCTCTTCCCACGCTGAAATAGCGGAATCCGTTCTCGGCCAGGAGCTTCGGACTATACAAATTGCGGCCGTCGAAAATGACCTTCTCCCGCATAAGACTCGCCAACCGTTCGAAATTCGGCCGGTGAAACTCGTTCCACTCCGTCACGATGACCAACCCGTCTGCGCGCTCCGCGGCATCGTAGTTCTTCGAAGCGAACGTCACCCTATCGCCGTATATCGCGTGGAGTTTCTTTAGCGCCACGGGATCGTACACGGCCACGGCGGCCCCGGCATCGAGCAACGCGTCAATCACGTTCAGGGCCGGCGCCCCCCGGACGTCGTCCGTCCGGGATTTGTAACTCGCGCCCCAAACGGCGATCCGTTTCTCCGCGATCTCGTTCCCATAATACTCGAGCACGCGCCGGATAAAGGCGCGCTCGTGCCGCTCATTCACCGTCGCGGCCGCCTCGATTAGGGTACAGTCTATCCCTTTCTCTTTGCCCAGTCGCGCCATGGCCGCCAAACACCGGGGGAGTGCCGAGCCCCCGAATCCGATGCCCGGGAACAAGTAGCCGGAACCGATTCGGCTGTCGAACGCCATGCTTTCGCGAACCGCGTTGATCTCCGCGCCGTAGGCCTCGCAAAGCTGCGCCAACTCGTTCATCATCGAGATGCGTGAGGCGAGCATGGCGTTTACGGCGAGCCGAACCATTTCGGCGCTCCGGAGATCCATAGAGAGCAGCGGCTTGCCGGTGCGCAGGAACGGCGCGTAAAGCTCTTTCATAATCTCCTCGACGCGAATGTCTTCACACCCGACCACCACGCGATCCGGGCGCATAAAATCATCGATGGCGTTCCCCTTCTTGATAAATTCCGGGTTGACTACCACGTCAAACTCATGCGGCGTCAGCCCCGCGATGGTGTCGCGTATCTTTTCGGCAGTGCCCACGGGACAAATGCAGGTGTTGACGATGATGCGGTAGCCTGTGATAGCCCGGCCGATTTCCTCGACGGTACCCCAAAGCCCCGTCAGATCGGGCGCGCCGTCTTCTGCCACCGGGGTCTCGAGACACAGAAAAACCATCAGCGAGTCCGCCACCGCTTGCGCTAAATCGGTGCTAAACGCCAGCCGTTCCTCTTCGGCGTTGCGAACCACCAATTCCTCCAGCCCGGGTTCGTACAGCGGCAACTCTCCGTTGGCCAGTGCCCGAATACAGGTTTCGTCTCGATCGACGCACGTTACGAAATGGCCCTTCTCGGCAAGCCCCGTGCCCACAACAAGCCCAATGTAATTGGCGCCCAAGACGGTTAATCGCATGGTAGATCCCCCGGGCAACTTTCTAGCGCGTCCAACGCCGACTACGACCCCGTGCCCTTTTTCACGGGTCCGGGTATGTTACCACTGGGCCCGGTGCTTTGCAATTGGCCCGGGTTTCGTCGGAATCTTGATTGCGTTTTCGTCGGCGTGGCACAATACCCGCTGTTTTGCCGACTTGAGAGGGAACTGCACATGGCATGGAACGTGATTGAAGAACGAACGCCCGCCGAGGAGAACTTGGTCGCGCGTCTGCTAAAGGTTCGGACTATCCTGGTCAACGGCGAGATCGATCAGGAACTCGCCGAACGGGTCATATCGCAACTGCTCGTGCTTGACGCGGAATCGCACGACCCGATCCGCGTGATCATCACGTCAAATGGCGGGCACGTCGAGTCCGGCCTGGCTATTTATGACATGATGCGCTTTGTCGACGCGCGCATCATCGCGATCGGCGCAGGGTGGGTCGCCAGCATCGCCGTGCCTATTCTGTTTGGCGCCGACAAGAAGGATCGATTGGCATTGCCGAACACGCGGTTTCTCATACACCAGCCAAGCGGCGGGGCAGGCGGTCAAGCATCCGACATACGGATCGTTGCCCAGGAGATCCTAAAAATCCGCGACCGACTCAACCGGCTCATTGCCCAGGAAACGGGCCAAACCATCGAGAAAATCGCCGCCGACAGCGACCGCGATTTCTGGTTGACCGCCGACGAAGCCGTCAACTACGGCCTCATTGCCAGCGTCATCCGAACCCCGAAAGATATTCCATAGCTCGCGGGGTGGTCCCAGCCTCCTATTTAGCAGATGGGTTCCACAGGGCACCGGCTTAGGAAAGTCGCTTTGCCTTATCCGCGTCCTCGAAGTCGTTTTCCTCGAGCATCCGGACCTTTCGCACGAAGATCTTCGAATTGTGAAGTCGCGCAGGACTCGTCTGATGGCAGTTCGCCGTCGTACTCTGCGCATATGTCGCGGATAAACTTGTGAGCCTTTTCATAGGTCTCAAACACGCCCTCTTCGAATATGACCACGGCAGCGTATTCTGAGGACTGACAGAACTCCCTGGCGATGTAGACTCGTTTTACCCGTTCATCTCCCGTATTCAATGCAGACGTTGTCGAGGTAGAAGGCGGTGTTCTTTTGTGCGAAGGCTTGGTACAGTGCCCACTCGGCATTGCCGAAATCGGGATTGAAGTAGGGCAACTTGTCGAACCGGCGCGGGGCTTTGCCGGGCAGCGTGACTGTCAGCGTGTATACGCCGGCTGCGTTCACGCCTATCGGACACCGGATCTCGACGTGGAACCATGTCTTGATCGGCACGTGCATGAGCACCTTGTCGTCTGCGAGCAGTTCGTGTTTTTCGTTGAATACCAGTCGGGGGCCGGTGTCGCCCGGCCCGCGCGTCGAGCGCAGCTCATGGAAGAATACGGCGCCCGGTTCGATGCGCACGTCAAAACTGCTGGCAACTGCGCCGTCGCCGGAAAGCGCGACGTGATACCCCATTTCGGGTTCCCAGGCGTGTTGCGGCCCTGGGGTGTCGGTGAACTTGAGGCTGTGCTTTCCGGCGGCGGCCGTCTCGTCGGTTACCAGGGCGGTGGACGGACTGGCCCCGCCCCAGATCACGGCGTTTTTGGGCAAGTCGCCCACGGCGGTGCTCTCGAAATCGTCATTGATGGACATGGGCTTGGGTTGTTCTTCGGGCTTGGGTTCGGGTTTCGGGGGTATCACGACGGGTTCGAAGACCAGGCGTTGTGGTTTTTCGACCCATTGCTTCTCTCCGTACAGGCCTGTTTGGCTGAGGTCAATCGGCTCGAATCCAAGCGCCTTGAGCGGCGCGGTCGAGCCCAACGCACGCCCGCGCCGCGTCTTGCCGCTTCTGCGTCCAAGCCGGATAAGGTCTTTTCTGTCAAAACCTGGGTCGGCGATGACGCTCTGCCAGTCGTGTCCCTCGACGCGCCATGCCTCGAACGTCCTGCCCGCGAAATCCAAGGCGTTTCCGGCGGTGTCCCAGTAGCAGTTCGAGTCCGTCCAGTGCTGGTCCTTCGGCCACTTGCTGTAGCCGCCGAGGACGCGCCCATTGTCGGTCATCACGATGTTGTGCTCGAAGTATCCTGACACATGTTCCTCGATCCGACTCAGAATCATCTGTTCCTCGGCGGAGAAAGCGAACACGTTGTTGCGGATGCGGTTATTGCGGCCGTAATGCTGATGAAACCCGCCTTTGGCCGTGTGAAACACGACGTTATTCTCGATGAGGATGTCGCTCGAGCCTTCGTCCGTGTAGATGCCCCAGCCGCCGTATTGATAGCAGTACACGTCATGGATCAGATTGTAGCGCTCGATGGTTCCGGGTTGGATGCCGAGCGTGTAGATGCCGCCCATGTCGCTCATGACGCCTTGGCCGAGATGATGGATGTGGTTGTACTCGATGATGTTATGGTGGGAAGGGTTCTCGCCGTAGCCCCAGGACCAGCCCACCGACACGCCCGTATAGAACGTGTCGCAGATTTCGTTGTGGGCCACAGTCGTGTAGTTCGCGTGCTGGACAAACACGCCCGGCGCGCCTCGGAACGTCTTGCCTACGCCGTGAATGAAGTTGTTGTCGATCACGTTGCGCGTGGGTGTCGGATCGCCTGCGCCGACGCGGACGCCCCCCGCGCCGAGGTCGTGAAACTCGCAGTGGAACACCCGATTGTCTGCGCAGCCATCCGCCAACCAGAGGCCGTAGGCGCCGACGTGGCCGATCTCGCAGTTCTCGAAGGCACAGAATCGTGCTCCGCGCATTTCTACGGCGGCCGACACGCTGCACGCGGCCTGCGGATCGCAATGCCCCTCGAAGCCGATCGGGTACTCGGTGTACAAGAACCGCATCCCGCGGAACGTCAGGTGCTCGACGTAGGCGTCGTCCTTGGCGCGGCCCTCGATCCGAATCAACTGTTCGGCGAGGGGCGCCACGATTTCCGCGCGGCCGAGATCCTCGCCCTCGAGCGGCCAATACGACAAGACGCCAGTTTCGGCATCGAGATGCCACTCGCCGGGTTCGTCGAGCAGCTCGATGACGTTCTCGACGTAGTAGCGATTCAATGGCCCCCAGTACTCGGTGGGCCAGTGGGCCTTGGTGCGGAGGAGGACGAGGATCTTGTCCTTCTCATGCCGGGCGATGTAGCGTACGCTCGACGACCACCCGTGGAACATCCACACGCGCAAGTCCTCCGGTTGTGCCGTCGCCGGCATGTCTCCCGGGAAGTAATAAAACGAACGGTTCGACGGATCGATATACAACCCCGTGTCGGAATCCTTGTAGAGGTTTACTGCGCCGTTCGTGTAGAGGTAGCCGTCGTTCGGCGTCCGTGCAAGCCGACGGCGTTCGCCGTTCACCCACAGCGCGTTGAACCGCCGCTCGCCCCGCTGCACTTCCGGCAACGTGATGCGCCACAGATAGCCTTCCCGGCGCCAGCCCGCGATAAGTCGCCCGCCGGTGAAAACGGGCGCCTCGCCAGGATGCGCGGCGTACGTAATCCGCATCCTCAGTGCACCCGAGTCTTCCGGCGTAAACACGATCGGCTCGGCGACCCGATACGTGCCTTTGCGAATGAGTACTGTCACCGGCCCCTCGACGGCGCCCACAGCCTTGAGCCGGCGAATTGCGTCCCGTGCCCCGGCGATGCTCGCCAGCGGCCCATCGGTGCCGCCTTCATTCGCCTCGACAAGCCTTCCGGACCAGCCGTCGTTGCCGTCCGTCGCAACGTACAACGTGATCTCGTCGGCCAACGCCGACGCAGTCCCCACCGTACTGCAAAACGCCACAATCAGGATCGCCGCGAAAGCCGAGTGTATCCACATCCTTCTCATCCTTCCTCAGTTGCCTTGCAGGAAATCGCTCCGCAAAAGGGGATCATACCCTAATCGCCGGACAAGCACGAGCGCAACAAAGGAACAGGCACGTCTCGTTTCCGGCCTGGGCGCCTTTAGCCTCCGCCGTCGACTTGCCCCGGCGTCGTCGCCGGTTGGCAAGCATTGTACCCGGGCTTGCGCTTCGCGTCACGCTTATAGGGGGCCGGCAGCAAAGAGACGGACCTTTAGCGCGCGGGCGGGACAAGGGTGTGGCAGTTTATGCAGAGCCCGCGATCGTTGTGCGGCGGCGAGGCCCCTTGGGCGATCGGGATAATCGGCGGCAAAATGGTCATGCGCTTGGGTTTTTCGGCGATGCGCGTGTCTGCCACAAGGCGCACGCCATGTCGCTCGACGATCAGTCGAACCAATTCGTTGATGTAGGAATCGCGCACCAACATCTTAAACGTGTTAATGTCGGATACGGCAATGCCCTCATAGGACAATATTCGGTCGCCGGCCAGGATTCCGACGTCGTAGGCCGGAGAGTTCGGCGCCACCTGTTCGACAACGAGTGTCCCGCTGGCGGGATGGCCGCGCACCACGACGCCGACCCAGCCATTGGCTTTCTCGAGGCGTGGTTTCACAACGAGTATCACGGTCACCAACACCGCCGTCAGAATCAGGGTCAGATAAAGCAGGCCGTATCGGTTCAGCTCGACCTTCCGGACGAGTCCCTCGCGAATAGACTTCCTGAGCCGCAGTACGGCCGTATTCATGTTTCCTCCGAGCTCGAGTCGCTGGGCCGTAGCGCCGTTTCGCCTCGATCCGAATTCACGGGGGACGGGGAATGCGCGGCGGACACCGCCCGGCGCCAACGATTAAGAACGTAGAAGTCCAGCGCAGGTCCGACGGCCCGCACCGATCCCGTCACCATCTTGCCCTCGTGATTCCCCTCGAGGCCGTCCGCGATCACCATGCCGGTTCGCGCCAGCCGACCCAAGGTATCCGCTGCCCGCGCCACGTCCTCGAGGCTTCCAGAAACGTGCGTTACCCCGGTGACCATCTCGGGCCCTTCCACCGGCGCGTCGTTCAACGTCGCCTGCCGCACCGTCGGATACCCATATCGCGCCCAAAACGCCTCGAGTAGCATCCTGTACTCGGGCTCATCCTCCGGAAAACACAGTAGGACCCGCTCCACGCGCGGCTCTTCGGCCCTTACGCCAAGGGGGATTTGCAGCAACCCGAGAAACTTGCACAATTCCTCGCGTACCCGTGCGTAGAACGCCGGAAAGCCCCCCGGGACGGCATTGACGCCCCGCCACAACGCCAACGCATCCCGCTCGACAATATGATCGCCCGCGTGGCCAAACCCGAATGCCTTGGCCAATTGATCTGCCAGACAGACGCACCGCACGATACCGGCCGAATCGTCCTTGCCGGAAACGTCCGTTTGCTGTTTTTTCAACAGCAACGCGTGTTTATGATGGTCTGCGATGGCCCGGCAAAGGTAGTCCGGCAGATCCCAGTGGTCGGCTATTCGCTCACCGACGTACGTATGATCCACCTCGAACGTCGCGGCCTCTCCGCGCCGAACCGGTTCCCGACCCACGTTGGCGATTCGAACCGCTTGCTGATACTCCGACGGCAAATGCTCGTCGAGCACCATCTTGCCGAAATCGTGGAGAAGCGCCGCTAGGAAAGCGTCCTCGGGATCCCCCAGCCGCTTGGCCGCGGCCAAGGCGCGGGCGCAGCACGCGGCCCCGAGACTGTGGATCCAGTACTGCGTGCGATCGAAACCGAACGTATCCCCCTTCTTCTCAAACATCTTGAACAGGGATTGCGTCATCGCGAGGTTCGCCGTCGCCTTCATGCCGAGCCGTGCAATGGCCGCTTGAACGTCGGTAACCTCCTGCCTTCCGCCCATGGCGGCCGAGTTTACCAAGAGAAGAATGGACGCCGTCAGGGCGCTGTCGCTCTTGACGGGCCCTGCAAGGTCCGCCGCTCCGGTGTCCGGTCTCGAGCAGAGCCGGAGAACCGCGCTTACGGCGTGCGGCAGCGCCAGCAGCTTCGGCGCCTTATCGATGACATACTCGACGCGGCTGCGGGCGTCCTTGACGTCCTCGGGAAATTGAATCTTGGCGGTTTGATCTTGTTTCGGCAGTATCTTGCCGCACTTAATCAACGCCCTTCGGACGCGCTCGATGATGACTTTGCGCTCCGGCGGGCAAATTAGCAGGTCGATCGCGCCATAGTAGGCGGCGTTCACTATCGTTTCTTGCGTGGGCATGTTCTCGAGGAGGATTACGGGAACGCCCGTCTTGGAGAGTTCGCGGCACAACTTGTGGCCGGCTTGCCTGCGGTAATCCGTGCTTACAAACGCCAACAGCAGTTCGCGCTCCGCGGCAAATTGGCGTGCGTCAAAGGGCGCCCTGGCCTCGAGTACGTCGAACTGCGGCAGCGCTTCCTGTATCCGGCGGCCGCTCGTCCGCATCGGTTCGACAACTAATACGATAAGCGCCTTGGACATATGCCCACCTCCCGGTAACCGCTCCGTGGCACGAGCGCTTCGATCGAGAACGCAGAAACCCTAATCCAAAGCGCGCACGAAATCAAACTGCCGCCAGAATTCGGTAAGCGACGTAGAGCACCACGATCGCATAAACCCCTTTGATGTAGTCCGTCGGCAGTTCCTCGTTCAGCCGCGCCCCGATCTGCCCGCCGATTAGCGAACCCGGCATGATCGCCAACAATACCTTGACAAATGTCCGAAACGAGAAGTAGTCGCGGATCAGCCCCTCGACCAACAGCACCCCGCCCCCGAGAAACGAAACGAAGACCACCGTTACAAGCGTGTTGGCAATGCAGGTCCTGATCGGCGCCCTGTAGAGGGCCCGCTGCAGCGGCGTGCCTATCACGCCGCCCGTAATCCCCAGTACAGCGCTGAAAACGCCCAGCGGGATACCGGCGAAAACCAGAACCGATCGATCCCCCGCTTCCCATTGCGCCGCGTTGGCCGCCTCCCCGTCCTCGCGATCGGGCCGTCGGTTCCCCTTCACACGTCTCTCGCCGTAGATCTGATACGCCCCGTCCAGCGCCGCGTAGATTAAGAACACCCCGAGCGTGACTTCGAGAACGTGTCGATCGACAAGGATGCTCACCCCCGCCCCTGCAAGTGCCCCCAGTATGGACGACGGTATAAGGTACTTGAGCGCCGCCCCGTCCACCCGGCCCTGCTTCACGTAACGATAGGACGAAGACAAACTCATGAACCCGCAAGACACCAGCGAAACGACCTTGGCGAGAAAAATCTCGAACCCGAACAACACGATCAGCAGGGATACTTTCAGGACGCCCCCGCCGCAACCGATCATCCCGCTCAATATGCCCGCCACCAGTCCCAGCGCAAGCAGTTCGACGAAATCGGCAACCGTAAGGTCATACCGGTAAACGGATCGCACGCTGGTCGCGCTCGCGTGCGGCGCACGATATCCCAACACCACCCGCGTCGCAAACACCGCGCCGTCGCGGATATAGATCACCGGAACCGAGTCTCGAAGGGACTTGCCTTCCAAAACGGTTCGTACGTCGCGTGCGGCGTAAATCGGCAGGTTGTCGACGTTCACGAGCACGTCGCCCCTTCTGAGGCCCGCCGTCTCGGCGGGCGAGTGCTCGTAAACCTTATTGATCAGCACCCCGCCTTTCCTGTTTATGCCGAATTGGGCCCTAATTGTGTCGTTTACGGGAAGCGTCTCGACCCCGAGCCACAGCGTCTGAAACCGCGAAATGCCGCCCGAGCACATCGCGAGGAACACCAAAACGAGAAACAAGA
>DUZM01000019.1 GCA_013349485.1 Candidatus Hydrogenedentota bacterium
CATGAACCCGCGGACCACGCCGGCGTCTACGAGACCTCGTTTGCGATGGCCCTCATCCCGCACCTGGTCCGTATGGACAAGTTCAAGCAGGGCCTGTGCCCTATTCACCGGTACGGTGACGAACACGCGAACTCGGACGGCGAGAGGAATGACTGGGTCTGGGCGATGGATCTGCGCGAAACCGCATCGCGTGAATTGGGCGAACAACTCACCAAGCGCATCGTCGAGCACATCGTCGCGCGCATCGCCGAAGAAAAACAGCGCGCCGGCCTGGAAACCTGAGCGCCGGGCGAATTGCGGGACTGCCCCGCTATTGCCGGAATCGAAGGCGGAGCGTCATCGGGGCGACCCGCGGATAAACACGTCTTCTTGCGCCGTCTTTGCGAGGAACGAAGTGACGAAGCAACCTCCGTAAGGATCGCACAAGGTCGCCGCAAGAAACACAAAAGATGTCCGCGTCGCTGCCGCGCCCGAAGGCGGGCCTCCCGCCCGAAGGCAGTGCCGTTCGTCGCAATGAAAGCTCGGCATTCACGGAATTCAGGCGCGCGGCAACACAAAGACAGTCCTCGTGGGCAATTCAGATTAAGCGACGTGGGCCTTCACGTGGGCCACGGCATTGCGGAATACCTGAAGCCCGGCGCCCTCTCCCTGGTGGTCGAGGCGCGGCCAGCACGGATGATTCGTTCCATCGACAAAGGCTTCCGGGTGAGGCATAAGGCCAAACACCCTACCCGTGGGGTCGCAGATGCCGGCAATGTCGTCCGAGGAACCGTTTGGATTGCTCGGGAACTCGCCTCGGGCCGGCGCCCCGTCGCGCCGTACATAGCGCACGGCCACTTGCCCATTGTCCCGCAACCGCGCGAGAACGCCCGGGTCTTTTGCCATGAATTTGCCTTCGCCGTGTCGGATGGGCAACTCGAGGCGCTCGATGCCGTTGAGCCACACGCACCGAGTGGCGGCGTCGGTTCTCAGGTGGACCCAACGGTTCTCGAACCGGCCGGAATTGTTGTGGGTCAACGTGACTTCTTGAACGAGTTCGCCGTTGAACATCGGCAACACGCCCATTTTTACCATCACCTGAAATCCGTTGCAGATACCAATGACAAGCTTACCTTCATTGATGAATTGCTTCATTGGGCCGCCCAGCCGGTAGCGCAGGCGGTTGGCCAGAATCCGGCCGGAAGCCACGTCGTCGCCAAACGAGAACCCGCCCGGCAACGCGAGTATATGGTACGTTTCCAGAAGTCCTGGACGTGCGATGATGTCGCTGAGATGAACGCGTTCGGCGGCCGCGTTGGCGCGGTTCAGGGCCATCTCCGTCTCCGCATCGCAATTGATGCCAAATCCCGTCAAGACCAGTGCGCGTACATTCACGATGCCTAACCCTTCTACTTAGTTCATGGTTCCTGATTCCTGGCTCGCGAACTGTGTAGCGGCGACGGCCAAACAGAGACCAGGAACTGGAAATCAGCAACTACCATTGCAACGGCCGTTGCCACGCTTCCTTCAGTTCGGCCAACGTCGCGTCAACGCTGACGCCGCCGTGTGCCGCCACCCTGAATACCTCCTCGGGAATCACCTCGCCGATGCGCATCGTCGGCGCGCCCGACAGGGCCGACTCGAAGGCCGCGGCCTTGGCGGCTGGCACCGTTGCGACAAACCGGCTCTGCGACTCGCCGAACAGGGCCACGACGGCGTTGGGCATACCAAGCCCGGTGATATCCACGTCCATGCCGTAGCCGCCGGCAAACGCCGACTCGGCCAATGCCACGCCCAGGCCGCCGTCCGAACAATCGTGGCACGACGCCACTAACCCCTGTTTTATGGCGGCCGCCAGCTTCTCGTATAGGCGTCGCGCTTTTGCCGCGTCGACCTCCGGCACCCCGGCGCCCAGTTGGCCGCGCAACGCCAGGTATTCACTACCGCCCATTTCATCCTTCGTGTCGCCAAGGATATAGACAAGGTCGCCAGGACGTTTGACGTCCATCGAAACGGTTCGCGTAACATCGCTGACGATTCCCACTGCCGTAAACAGGACGGTTGGTGGAATCGAAATCTTCGTGTCGCCGATGCGATAGTCGTTTTTCATGCTGTCTTTGCCACTGATGAGGGGTATGCCATACGCGACGCAAACGTCTCGCAAGGCCTGACAGCAACGGACCAATTGCGCCAGTTTATGTTCGCCGTCCGGGGTCTTCTCACTTTGAATCGGGTCGGGCCAGCAAAAGTTATCGAGCCCGGCGATGGTGCCGAACTCAACGCCTACCGAAATCAGATTGCGGACCGCTTCGTCTACGGCACAAGCCATCATCCAGTACGTATCGATGTCGCTGTACTTGGGGCAAATCCCACAGGCAATCGCCAAGCCGCGTTGCGAACCCGGCACGGGACGAATCACAGCGGCGTCGCCCGGCCCGTCGTGGTCTACGCCTTGGAACTGTTTCAGGACGCTCTGCGCGAGCACCTCGTGATCGTACATGCGCACAAACGTCTCTTTGCTGCACACATTCAGCGCGCCCAAAACGGCTTTTAGGTCTGCGGTCAGGTCGCCGTCCTCGGCCACAACGACGGGCGTCAGCGCAGGGGGGGCCCACACCGCCTTCAGGTGCATTTTGGGGACCCCTTCGTGGAGAAACGCCATATCCAGCGCGCAGATAAGGTCGCCTTCGTAGTAGCACTCGAGCCGACCCGAGTCCGTAAATGAACCTAACACAGTAGACTCGACGGCGCGACGTCTCGAGAGATCGAGGAACGCGTCGAGTTTGTCCGGCGGCACGGCACACGTCATGCGTTCCTGCGCTTCCGAGAGAAAGATCTCCCACGGCGCGAGGCCGGCATATTTCAACGGCGCCTTGTCCAAGTGGATGGCGGCGCCGCCGGGTGTGCGGGCCATTTCCCCCACACTCGACGACAACCCGCCTGCGCCATTGTCCGTAATACACGTAAAAAGGTCGAGATCGCGGGCTTCGAGCAGGAAATCGGCCATTTTCTTCTGGGTGATAGGATCCCCTATTTGAACCGCGGTCGCGGGCGAGCCCTCGTGCAACTCCTCCGAGGAGAACGTTGCGCCGTGGATGCCGTCCTTTCCGATCCGGCCGCCGGACATCACGATGAGGTCGCCGGGGCGGGCCCCTTTTTCGTGACTGGGTTTCCCGGCCACCGTGGTCGGAATCAGACCGCCGGTACCGCAGAAGACAAGCGGCTTGCCCAAGAAGCGTTCGTGAAACACGATGGCGCCGTTCACGTCCGGAATCCCGCTCTGGTTGCCGCCGTCTTTGACGCCTCGGTGCACGCCGCGGAGCACGCGGCGCGGGTGGAACAGCCGGGGCGGAATCTCGCCGTCGAAAAAAGGCGAGGCGAAACAAAAGACGTCGGTATTCAGGATGCATTTGCAGCCGAGGCCGGCACCGAGGATGTCGCGGTTCACGCCGACGATGCCCGTAATCGCGCCGCCGTACGGATCGAGTGCGGACGGGCTATTATGGGTCTCGCATTTGAGTGCGAAATTCCACTGGTCGTCGAACTTGATGATGCCCGCATTGTCGTGGAACACGCTCACGAGCCAGTCAACCTGCTTCCCTATTTCGTCGGTGGTCGCCTTCACGTAAGTATTGAACAGACTGTCGATAGCCGAGGTCTTCCCTTCGGGATCCGTGTATTGGATTTCCGCGTTGAAGATCTTGTGTTTGCAGTGCTCGGACCACGTCTGGGCCAAGACCTCGAGCTCGATGTCGGTGGGCGCTGCCGGCAGGCCGAGGGCGTCGCGCTCACGTCGCACGGCTTCGTCGCGGTAGTACGCTTGGATCGCCTTCATTTCGTCCAGCTCGAGGGCCAGCGTTTTCTCGCGGCTCAGGGCGACGAGTTCCTCGTCCGGGATTTCGAGGTCGATAGCGTGGACTTGCACGTCGCTGCGTTCGGTGACGACGGGCAAACCCAACAACGCGGCACCGCCCGCGCCGGCCATCTCGGCGGCGGATCGGATTTCCCACCGTTCGATAAGCTCATTGGCAAGCAGGTCGCGGGCGATGTGCTCGCACGTGCCTCGGCTGACGTCCCCGCGAAGAACGTACTGCGTCGATTTGTACACGGCTTCCCCCGCCGCGAGGCTGCGGCCAAGCACGTCGCCTATCCCTTCGGCCGAACTCTTACCGACGTTGTCGGTTACGCCCGGACGGTATCCGACCTCGATCAGATAGGTGAAGTCGCGCGCCAACGCGCGATCCAGCGCCGAGTCCTGTATCACGGGATCGGTGAACAACTCCGCGCGCACCCGTTCCAGTTCCTCGGCGTCGAGAGCCGCATCAACCGTGTACACGTCAATCACGCGAACGTCATCGACGCCAACGCCCAAATCCTCCTCGAGTTGGCCTTTGACGCCGACGCCTGCCGGGTCGGGCAGGTCGGCCTTCATGGCGACCTCAATTCTATGCGGCATACCGGATGCTCCCCGTATAGTTGACCTTGTTCTCGCCCGCTATGACCCTGCCGACGACGCTCGGCTCTTCGCCGGCTTGCGTAAGCGTGTCCAAGGCGAGTTCCACTTGCTGCTCCCCCACGATCACCAAATATCCCATGCCCATATTGAACGTGCGCAGCATCTCATCGTCGGACACGTTGCCCGTTTTCTGCAGGAACTCGAATATGGGCAACGCCTCCCACGCCGCAAGATCGATCTCCGCGCCCATCCGTTTCGGCAAGGTCCGCGGCAGGTTGTCCGTGATGCCGCCCCCGGTAACGTGTGTCATACCGCGCACCGTTACGAGTTTCATGAGCAGTTGAATGAGCTTGGCGTAACTCCGGTGCGGCTCGAGCAGGGCGGCCCCGACGCTTCGACCGGTGCCGGGCATCTCGTCGTCAACCGTCAACCCAGCCAGCTCGAAGCAGATCTTCCGCGCCAGACTGTAGCCGTTCGTGTGCAGCCCCGACGACGGAAGGCCGATAATAACATCCCCAGGCCGAACCGCCGACCCGTCGATGATTCGCTTCCGTTCCACAACGCCCACAATGGTACCGGCAAGGTCATATTCGTCTGCGCCGTACATGTCGGGCATCTCGGCCGTTTCGCCGCCGATCAGGGAGCAGCCCGCATACCGGCAGCCCGCGGCGATTCCCTTGATAACGGCGACGACGGTTTCGGGTCTCAGTCTGCCGCACGCCAGATAGTCGAGGAAGAAGATCGGCCGCGCCCCTTGCACGAGGATGTCGTTCACGCAATGCGAGACCAGGTCGATCCCGACGGTGTCGTGTTTGCCCGTCATGAAGGCCAGCTTCAGTTTGGTGCCCACGCCATCCACGCTTGACACCAAGACAGGCTCCTCGAGGCTGATATTGCTGAACCCGTACATCGCGCCGAAGGAGCCGAGGCCGCATAGGACGTTTTCGTCAAACGTCTTCTGCACGACGTCTTTGACTTCCCGCAACGCCGCGTCGGCCGCATCGATATCGACGCCCGCATCGCGGTAACGGAGGCCTGGTTTCTTGTTGTTCATCGCCGCGCCCTCACAATCCCGATCTCGCCAATTGCTAGCAGGATACCGCCAACACTTGCGATAAGTCAAATGAAATGTTATGATAAGGCTGATAAGGAGATCTTATGCCTTCCCTCGAAGTTCTTCATTCATACTGCGCGGTCGTCGAGGAGGGCGGCTTCCGGGCCGCCGCCGCACGACGACACTGTTCGCAGCCGGCCATAAGCCAGCAGATCAAGGCGCTCGAACGGGAGCTGGGCCGTGTACTTTTGGATCGGAAAAGGCGACGCCCTACGCCCGCCGGGCAGATGCTGTACATGCGGGCGCGGGGGATCTTAAACGACGCGGACGCCCTGGCGCGCGAACTCGAGGATTTCGACGAAACGGCAGAACACGAGCTGCGGGTGGGTACGAGCGACACGACGGCGCTATATTTTCTGCCCCCATTTGTGCGGCAATTCGCATCCGCGATGCCGAACACGCACCTGAAGGTCGTGGATCGCCCGTCCGAGGCCATTGCCGAGCAAGTCGTTCGCGGCGATCTCGACTTGGGCATCGTGACGTTGCCGGTTGTCCATGCCGAACTCGAGCAACGCGAACTGTTCAAAGAACGGCTCGTGCTCGTCGCCCCGGCAGAGCACCGGTTGGGCGGCCGGCGGCGGGCGCGGCTCGACACCGTGCACGACGAACCGTTCGTGCTGCTCGAGGCGGGCACGCGCACCGGCGCCATCCTCCGCGACTACTTCCGCCGGGAATCCTTCGACCCGCAGGTCGTGGTGGACAGCGGCAGTTTCGAGGTCATCAAACGCTACGTCGCCGAAGGAATCGGCCTGTCTTTCTTGCCCGAAATCGTTATCACGGACGCCGACAACACCCTGACCACAATCCACGTGCCCGGCGTGCCAAAAGTCCACATCGGCGCCATTTGGCGCCGGGGCGCCTATCAAACCCGCGCCGAGTGCGCATTCCTCGATATGATCACCAAGCGCAGCGGGCCTCCAACCGCCCCACACTGCCGTTGACGTGACTGCTCGGACTCTCCAAAAACCGGATGAGTCTCGATACGAGAGGGCGCGGGGGACGGCAGACGAGGACAGAGCCGTCGAGTTGCTTGCTTCGTTGGCGTGTAGGAAGGGGGTCTGGTACGCTGAGAGGTCGGAGCGAGCATTGGGGCGCCGGTTTCCTCGCACAGTCTTTCCGTTGCGCATCGACAAGGGCGTCACGGAGTCACGCCGACTCCTCCTGCGCTTTCCCGAAGACCCCAACGGCCCTAGGCAAGGCGGCGACTATATCCGCCCACAAATCGCCGCGCTGCCAAATGGATCAGCCTGGCGACATAGCCCAGACCTATCATAAACGCCCCGGTGTAGGGCACGAGCCACAAGCGCTGCACGGTTGGCGCCTCGTACCCGAGCTGCCAGGAGAAATTTTCGAAGAAAGACCCTTCCGTTACCACTACGCGAGTTGCGGACACGGCACGCGCGCTCTCGGAGACGACGAATTCCAGGGGAGGTATTCCCGCCAACACGACCCAAAGGGCCAGCCAGGCCAGAAACGCCACAGAGATCGCGGTCCGCCGCCGGGGCGGCCTGTCACACCACCACAACCACGCCATGCAATGCGCGATCACGGAGCCCCAGGATAACCCAATGAAAGTTGTCACGGTGAAGCGGCCCGAAAGGAGGTGCGGTGCAGCGAAAGGAATTGTCTTGACCAGCGTAACAAGCAGCGCGATCAGCCCGGCGAAGGTCCACGGTGACCAGCGCAGGAACCACAGCCGGCACCCCCGAGACAGTATGCGCTCCCAGCGTCCAAGGATGAGCCACAGCAGTGCGGGGCCGGCTGCAAAACCCAGCCCGCTCAGCACTGTGCTAACCGCCGCCACCCCGCCGGTAAAGGGCAATTGTCTCTGCCAGAACAAACAGCCAATGAACGCCGCAAGCATCAAGGCAAATGACAGTGCCATCGTAGCGAGTGAGGCTATCGTCACAGCCGCGAGGCGGCGCGCAAGGCCCACCGCGGCCTCCACGCGGTGCGTCTGCTGGAGCAGTCTCTTTAGGACGGCAGGGTCGCCAAAGTGCTGACGCGCAAGGATGAGAGCATCCGCTTGCGTGAGTGTTTCCTCGCCATCCAGGTAAGCAAGCATCTTGTCTTCGAAGTGACCAACGAGTTCCTCTTGGATCTCGGGGTCGAGGCCGTGCGCGACGCTGATCTGGCGGCAGAATTTGCGCACTCTGCCATCAATGCCCGGTTCAAAACGATTGTCCATTGGTTGCCTCCACGAACCGCGTCACCATGTGGTGGAACGCATGCCACTGCCGATGACCCTCACTTAGGGCTTCGCGGCCCTTCGCAGTGATGTAGTAGTATTTCCGGCGCCGTCCGGTGTCCGCCTGCTGCCATTGGGTCCGCACGAACCCGTCCTTCTCGAGCTTGTGCAGGAGGGGGTACACGGTGCCTTCCTGCCAGACAAAGAGCCCCGCCGCTTCGTCATTGATGCGCCTGATAATCTGATACCCGTAGCTGGCTTCTCTGGCAAGCACGGAGAGTACTAGCAAGCCCGTGCCGGCCCCCATCAGCTCCTTGTTCGACGTCATGGCATGCTCCATCTCAAGCTGCTTGGCCCTATTATGCCAAGAAGTTCCAGGCATGTCAAGGGCCAACCGGGCCAGTGTCGCGCTCGCCTGCCGGCGCTGTCTGCCGCGGGAGCCGTTCGCATGGGCCAACGCGACGTACTTCCGCCTGCAATGACGAGACATCTTGTCAAGGGCGCGACTTGCTGGCCTTGACAGAATTCAGCCAGTGCCGCTACGATCTCATGAGGCCGGGAGCAATCGGACGTCGAGGAAACGGATATGAGACTCGAAATGACGGAAATGCTGATGGCGCTCGAGGCAGAGTTCGGCATCGAGATCGACGACGAGGCCAACGACATCCGAACCGTCGGCGACCTCCACGACTATATCATGACAAGACTGGAATTGCGTCCGGCCGAGCGGTTCTGTCTGAGCGACGAGGCGTTCGGCAAACTCCGGCAGGCCTTGGCGGAACAACTCGATGTCCGTGAAGCAGATATCGTTGCCGGCGCCAAGATGGAAGATCTTGTGCCGCGCAAGGGCCGCCGAGCACACTGGCGGGCAGTGAGCAAACGACTCGGGTGGCGTCTGCCGGAACTGTGCCGGCCGCCCTATCTTAAGGTGCTGCAGTGGATGCTTTGCTCGCCGTTACTGATTTGCTGGACAGCATTATTCCTTGCGACGGCCTTCATTCTGTTTGTCTACAGCGAGGTGCCCTTGATCGCGCGGTGCTTCCATGTCCTTGCAGTCCTTTGGCTCTACGTTACGGGGCCTTGGCTGTGTTACCGGTTTACGCTTTTCCTCGTCAAGCCCTGGGCAAACCGTTTTCCCTCGGATTGCGAGACGTTCGCGGGGGTCGTTCATGCCGTCACGCGCCTCAATCGTCGGTTCATTGCGAGGCAAGACGAGTCGACAGCGAGGGGCGCGCCGGAACGCTGCGGCAGCCCGCCGACGTTTTTCACATTGCGCGCGGCCTTGATGGATCGGCTCGGCTTGGCCAAGCACCGGGTACAACTCGATACGAAGATGAGCGACCTGATCCCGCGTAAGAACCGAAGGCCGCTCTGGCGCGAGCTCGGTGAAGCACTCGATTGGCGGCTCCCGCGCCTCCGTCGTCCGACCTCCCTTGTGCTATCGGTCGGGCTCCTTTGGCTGATCTGCGGCGCGGTCACGTTCGGCATTCTTGCGCCTTTTGTCCAAAGCCAAGGATTCGGCACGAAGTGGGCAGTGGCTGGTTGTGTGGCTGCTTACGCGCTGCTCACATGGCCTTACTACTATCTCGCGTCGAGGCTGACCACCCCGTTAGCCGTGTGTTTTCCTTCAGGATGCGCTACCGTTGGTAAGGCCGTCATGAACCTGCTTTTCCTTAACCGCGACAAGATTGTCCCCAAGGGCCAGCGGACGAGCGAAGAAAAGGTTTGGTGGCGCATGAAGGAAATAATCGTCGAGCGGCTGGATGTGAAGCCCCACGAGGTCACCCGCGACGCGCGGTTCTTCGAGGATCTCGGCGCAAGCTGACGCCCGCCAGGCCGAAGACTCCCATCCTCGCATCTGTTACGCGCTTCCGGGTAACTCTTCTAAGATTGTTTTCACATTCGTCGTCGAAAAAACGCTTCTTGTCCGCCCCTGCGTACTTGGCAATATTCCCGATGGCTTCGATGATGTCGAGAAGCCGTTCCTTGTCGCTGCTCACAGGGCTATGGCCTCTCTCAGCACCCGTTCGCGGATTCTCGGACGCAGCCCTCTCGCTGACAACATCGACTTTACGATGTAGCAGCGCTTCAAGTTCGCGTTCGAGCTTGGCGTGTGTCAACAACGTGACGTCGGGATCGAGCGTGACAAGCAAGTCCACGTCGCTCCGGTTATCGGCCTCGCCGCGCGCTGCGGAGCCGAAGACGCGAACTTCGTGGGCGCCGTGTGCACGCGCGACGCGCAGAATTTCTTCGCGCTTCTCCAGGAGCATCTCTACAATCCGCGCCATCCTATTCTCCCATTGCACGCGTCAGGTTGGGCGCCTCGGCTGCACTGTTTGCCGTTAACGCGGCCGCTTTCGCTCTCCGTGCACCAGAACATCTCCGCAATGATACGGCATTGACGCGCTCGCCGCCAAGTGCGGCAGACTTGCGCGACGGCGGCGGGCCGCGTACATTAGGGCGACATTTCTCAGCTACGGGGAACTCAACGATGCAAGCCAAAGATTACGTACTGCACATGGTGGGCAACGCCCACATCGACCCGACCTGGTTGTGGCGGTGGACAGAGGGCTACGCGGAGGTGCGTGCGACGTTCCAGAGCGCGCTCGATCGCATGAACGAGACTCCTGAATTCACCTTCACGGCGTCCAGCGCGTGTTTCTATGCGTGGGTGAAGCAATGCGACCCAGAGATGTTTGAAGCGATCCGCGCGCGGCTTCGCCAGGGACGGTGGGAAATTGCGGGCGGCTGGTGGATCGAACCTGACTGCAATATCCCCGAGGGGGAATCGTTCGTGCGCCACGGCCTCTACGGCCAACGCTTTTTCGAGCGTGAATTCGGCATCCGCGTAACGGTGGGCTTCAATCCGGACAGTTTCGGCCATGCGGGCGCGCTGCCACAGATCTTCAAAAAGATGGGCATCGATTACTACGCGTATTCGCGACCGCAGCCGCATGAATTCCAGTATGCCCACGGCATTGTCTTCACGTGGCGGGCCAAAGACGGTTCTGAAATCCTGGCCTGCGAAATGCCCGAAGGCTACGGCTCGCAAGGCGGCGCGCCGCTGCGTGAACGGATGCGGACCATGCCGGACCACCCGGCTCGGAATCCGGGGCAGACCCACATCCTGTGTCCCTACGGCGTCGGGAACCACGGCGGCGGCCCTACCAAAGAATGCATTGCCGAGATTCTGTGCGCGCAAGAAGATGACACAATGCCCAATCCCAAATTTTCCACGCTCGAAACCTTTTTCAGGGATTTCACGGCCTCGACAAAGGACGAAGATATCCCCGTGATTGACACGGATCTCCAAATGCATGCCGTCGGGTGTTACAGCGTTCATTCCGAGATCAAGCGCCTCAACCGGCAGGCGGAGCACGCCCTCATGGCGGCGGAGCGTTGGGCAACGGCGGCCTGGCTGGCCTTGAGGCGCCCGTATCCGGCCGCGGAAATCGAGCGGGCGTGGCGCGACGTCTTATACAACCAATTCCACGACATCCTCGCCGGCACCAGCATCGAAACCGCCTACGCCGACGCGCGCGACCAGTTCGGCCGGGCCCGCCGTATCGCCAGCGAAATCACGAACGAGGCCATCCAGACTATGGCACAGCGGATCGACACCGCTGCGGAGGGCAACACCTTAATCGTTTTCAATTCCCTGCCTTGGCGCGTCAAGGGGCCTGTTATTGCCTCGGACATCATCGCGCGGCAGCAGCCCGAATCGCTCGCCTTTGACAAAAAACCGCTCTGTGTCGTCGACGACGCCGGTCAACCCGTGCCGTGTCAGGCCCTCCACGGCGAGAAAATAGGCGGTTTTGCCTATACGCTCGTGGCCGACGTGCCCGCCCTCGGGTATCGTTGCTATCATGCCCGGTTTTCCGGCGAGCCGGCCGTATCGGGGCGGCCCTTGTCCGCGTCCCCAGACTTCCTCGAAAACGATTGGTGGCGTATCGAACTCGATCCCCTGGACGGCCACATTGCGCGCCTGTATGACAAACAACACGCCGTCGAGGTGCTCGAGGCCGGCAATGTACTCGCGTGTCTGGCCGATTCGACGGACACGTGGAGCCACGGCGTCGATAGGTACGGCGAGGAAGTAGGTCGATTCCGTGCGGCATCCACGGCCCTGGTCGAAACCGGCCCGGTGCAGGCCACCCTCAAGATCGTCTCGGCGTGGCGCGACTCGACCGTCGAGCAGTTTGTCACGTTGTATCGAGATATCGACGTCATCGACTGCACGTTCCGCATCAACTGGCAAGAACGGCGTCACGTGCTGAAACTTGCCTACGACACGTTCATCGAAAACGCAGTGGCCGTGTGCGAGACACCGTATTGCTGGGACGAGCGGCCATCCACGGGCATCGAGTTTCCTGGCCAGAAATGGCTCGACCTGACGGGGGCTGTCGCGGGCAAGCCCTACGGGTTGGCCGTGCTCAACGACTGCAAACATGGGTTCGACGTCCAGGGGCGGACCATGCGGGTGACCTTGCTTAGGAGTCCGCACTACGCCCACCATGACCCGTGGCAGCCGGATGCCGCCGAGTCGGTGGCCATCATCGACCAGGGTTGGCAGACGGTGCGCACGCGGCTCGTGCCGCACGCAGGGACTTGGCAGGATGCCCGGGTGCCGCAGCGCGCCTGGGAACTCAACGAGCCCCCTATCGCCCACCATGAATACAGCCACCCGGGCTCGTGGCCCGGTTCCGGTTCGTTTCTAGGGGTCGACTCGGCCCATGTCCTGCTCACCGTTCTCAAGAAGAGCGAGGACGGGGACGACCTTATCCTGCGCGGCTACGAAGTTGCGGGCCGACACGGCGAAGTCGCCGTCGATTTTCCCCAGGCCGGCAAGAGCGTTCGGACGTCATTCTCGCCCCACGAAATCAAGACGCTGCGCGTGAACCCGTCGACGTGGGACCCCAGAAAAGTGAACCTGCTCGAAGAGTAGCTGTTCGCCTCGTGACGCGCGTTGTGTTCCGCGAGCGTCGGACAAGGACCCGGCGGAAGGCGGCAATGGTGGCACGGGCTTCCAGCCCGTGACGGGTGTTTGGCTCTTTCGCACGGGCTTCCAGCCCGTGACTGGCGTTTGGCTCTTTCGCACGGGCTTCCAGCCCGTGACTGGTGTTTGGCTCTTTCGCACGGGCTTCCAGCCCGTGAATCATGGCCAGGATGGCCATGCCACCTATTTTCCGCCGTCGCGCCTTGGATTTGCAGGCATCTGCGTCGCTTCGCTACGGTTGGATTTGTCCGGGTCAAAGGCGTGGTTCGTAGACGTAGCCTCGGCGTTGGCGCTCCCCGTATATGTCCAGGTTACCGTCGCGTTGTCTCAGCGAGATTGCCCCGAGACGATCGGTGCGCCAGACGGCAACACCTCGATGTTCGTAGCGATCGATGACTGCGTCGCTGACAGCCTGTCTACCGCCGTAACCGCCCGTCGAGACGACACAATGACGCGGCATGACGCAGTCGATGAAGCGTTGGGAACTGGACGTGCGCGAGCCGTGGTGCGGCGCTTTCAGCACCGTGGCGCGGCAGTCCGTCGAGACCACCGCTGTCTCCGCCTCGACCTCGATATCCCCCGTGAACAACACGTCCATCCCGGGCCAATCGAGTCGCAGCACCAGCGACGCGTCGTTGTTCGGGCTCGTCGGCGGCCAGGTGCTCGGCGGATGCAACACCTCGAGCGTCCCGCCCGCAATCGGGATAGTGTCTCCTTTCGCCATGCGTTGAACCGGGATGCGCCGTTCTGCACACCGAGCCAGAATTTCCTCTTCAACGCGCTGGTCGGTCGCTAAAGGGTTCAGGATCACGCGGCCGACGGTAAAATGGTCGATGACGTAGGCCAGCCCGCCTCCGTGATCTCGGTCTGGATGCGTCATGACCACGTAATCCAAGTGCGAAACATGGCTTGCCCAGAGAAACGGCGCCACCACGCGTCGGCCCGCCTCGATATATTCGATGCTGTCGCCGCCGTCGATGAGTACGGTGGTTCCCTCGGGGGACCGGATGAAGGCCGCATCGCCGTGGCCGACATCGAGGAATACGACTTCAGGCCGCGGGCTGAACGGCCGCCAGCATATCCACGTTGCGGCGAGAACGAGGGCCGCGCCAATCGCCCACGGCTTCGGGCGCAACGCAGCCAGGGCCCGATACCCGAACGCCACCGTCGCCCAATAGCACAGCATCGCAAGGACGGTTGGGCTTACGAGATAGAGGTGCGACCCTCTGACGTGCGCCACAAACGCGACGACGCCCCGAATCGAGTACACGACGGGGACGAGCGCATGGCCGAACAACGGCGCCGCTGGCGGGACCACAAGGCTGCACGCAGTGGTCAACAGGCAGAGCCAAAGCGTGACCGTCAGCAGCGGCACCACGGCCAGGTTCGCCAATGGCGCCGCCAGCGGTAGGATATGGAACCGGTGAATGGCAAGTGGGAAAGGCAGTATCTGAACGGCGAGCGTCGTCGCAAGCCCGTCCCGTAGCAGCCGCGGTAGCCGCTCGAGGAACACCGAGATAGCCTCGCGAAAGACGAGTATCGAGCCTATACTGGCGAAAGACAACTGGGCTCCCGGATCGAATAAAATGTCCGGCGTGTGCAACAGAAAAAGAATGCCCGATAGACTCAGGGCAGTCGGGGCGTCGGGCTCCCGCTCGAAGAGGTCCGCCATCAGATAAAGTGCAATCATAATTGCGGCGCGCAGCGTGGCCACCCGGGCGCCCGCCACCAAGGCAAATACAAACACAAATAACATGGTGACGACGGCCCGGAGCCGGCGGTTCCTCAGTACAAACCCCAGCAGCATCCGCCCGCTTACGTAAATGATGCCGGCGTGCACGCCCGACACGGAAAGGATATGCGCCGTGCCGGAAACCACGTAACGCGCGTACTCCTCGGAGGTCATTTCCGTGCGGTCGCCAAGCCACACGCACAACACAAACTCGAGGACGGTTTCGGGAACGCATCGCCGCAGCCGATCCGCCTCGATGCGTCGCAACCGGGAGACCCAATGCGACGCCGACCACCGGCGCCCCGGCGCGACCCGATCGACGGCCTCAGGGCCTCGCAGTCTGATGGCCGTGTGCACTCCTCGTCTGCGCAGGTAGTCTTCGATGCTTTCGACGCCCGGATTGACGCGGCCCAAAGCGGGGTCGAGCGTGCCCGCGACCCGCACGCGCTCGTCGGAAAACACGGGCCCCGAGGGATCCGTCCAACGAACAAACACGCTGCCGCGCAGCGGAAACGATTTCCCGTCCACGCGGACGAGGTCCACATCGAGCACAAAACGGGTATAGGACGCGCCCGCCAGAAGAAGGTCCGGCCGACGTACCCGCCCCTCGAGTACGAAGGCGGCGTCTGGATGCCCGGCGCTGTAACGGCTCAACGCATCGCCCGGGGGTCCGGCATGGCGCCCGTTCCACAATAGTGCCCCCGCAGCGAAGAACGACAAGGCGAGGCCGACCCGTTGCGAGGCCGAGCGATGCCGGCGCACGAAGAGCACAACCAGCGCCGCGAAGCACAGCGAGATCGGCGCCGCCGCCCCCGGCACAAGGCCCGTTGCCGCGGCCCAGATCCCTGCGGCAAGCGCCGCCGCGACCCATACCACCGGACGCTTCACCGGCGCGTTCCCTTCGCGCCGCTGCCGCCCGCCCGAGTGCCTCCCATACGTACACCCCGCGCGTCCGCACACCCGATTGACGGAGCCCTCGCCTATTCCCCTGCGGAAAGGGTGAAGCCGAGTATTTGCAGGAAAAGGTTAAGGATCGTGTAGAGATAACTGAGCGGGTTCTCGAGCGGGATCGTGAATACCTGGCCCAGCGTTTCTCGGGCAAATAGTCCCAGTCCCTCGATGATGGCCATACCTGCGAACCTCCATCCTGTCACTAGCCTAAGCAAACGTCCATGCGGATCGCAAGGCAGCTCGACGCGGCACAAGTTGTCTACATCATTCCGATTGCACCAGTTCCGCACCGGTGGTGTTTGCGACGAGCAGCACGCTCCGGTTTCCCACGGACATGTGATGGATCACGGCAAGCGATTGAAACGGTTCGTACAGCCCCAACATCCACCGCCAATCCTCTTCCTGAACAAAGAAAAAGGCGGGAACGTCGTTCGCAAATTTCTCATGAAACTCAGCGAGAGCCTCGATCAGCGCGGTGCTGAATTCCCGGGCAAACCGCGGGTCGACGTCCGCATCCTCGAGCGCGCCTGCGAGCGCCGTGCCCAACGCGGCCAGCTCCGCTTCCGTCAGGTTCTCGAAGGACGCCACGGGGACGACGCGTGCCGCTTCGGCGATGGCCTTGCGCATTTGTTTTTGTTGCCGGTATCGCACGCGCGGGGCCTCGTCGCCAACCGGCAGCAGTTCCGTCAAGACGGGTACGTGAAAGTGCCTCGAATAGAATACGTATTCCTCTCGAGAGAAGCCCACCGAGTACAGCTCGTACGTTTTGGCATCCTGCGATAGGCGGGCGAGCGGCGCACAAAAGGCCCGCGCGGACTTGTAGACGTCCACAACCGGGAACACCGTGACCGCCGCAAGGATCGCCAAGCCCGCGAACTGACCTGCCATGGCCGACGGCAATGCCCGCAGCTTGCCCATGATGACCAGAGCCGACGTCGTCCCGCCCACGATCAGTGTGCACACCGAAAATGCGAGCAGTTCGGCTGACCAACTCGAGCGGTATTCGGTCAATAGGAGGGCAAACGGCGCCACTCCGAGGAGGACAATACTCGAAGCCCAAACGGCGCCGATCCATTTACGCCAACGCACACCGGGACTTCCCGCTAGCTCGAGGAGGCTGCGGGAAATCAAGACAGCGAAAGCCGGCCATAGCGGGAGCAGATACGTGGCGCGCTTGCCAAGCGAAATCGACAAGAAGATGAAGGCCGGAATGATCCATGAAAGCAGCAAGCGCATTCGATCGTCTTCTCGCCGTCGGCGCCACACGTACATCACGGTATACGGAAGAAACAACGACCACGGGAATAGATCTGCGGGAAGGGTAAGGAAGTAATACCACGGCGGTTGCAGCTTGCTGACGCCAAGAAGCGTCCTGCCGATGATGTTTCGGAAGAGATCGGACGCGACCGCGCCCTGCGCAAGCTCGCCGGCCCCTGGCGAGCCCGCCATCCGGGCGGGTATCCACCACAGCGCGATGAGCGCCGTCACGGCCAGTGTGCCGAGTATAGGGTGCGCTCGGCGCCGCTCTTCGCGGTAGCCCCAATAGAACGCTATCAACATCAGAAGTGGAAACAGAATTCCGGGTGGGCCTTTTGCATACACAGCGCCCGCCACAGCGCCGTAGAACAGAACCAGCCACTGTACGCCCTTTCTCTCATGCCACCGCCAAAACGCGAACAACGCAACGGCAAGGCACGCCGTCAGCGCCATGTCCGTCTGAACCGTGCGCGCCTGCCACCAGAAACGGACGTTTGTCGCCAACACGATCGCCGACCATAATGCGACGCGTCGGCCATACATCCGCTCGGCGAGGGCGTACGTGCACCACACGGTTACGAGCGCGGCCACGACGGACGGGACGCGCGCCGTCGCTTCTGTCACGTCACCAAACGGCACCGACACGAAAGCGATGGCCCAGAACAAGAGCGGCGGCTTCTCCTTGTACGGCTCGCCGTTGACGCGCAGCACTAGGCCATCCCCCGTATCGAGCATCTCGCGAGCGATCTCGCCGAAACGCGGTTCGTCAGCCGGCCAAAGGTCATAGCCCGAGAGGTTCACCGAGAAAAGGACCGCGCAACCCGCGAGTAGAAGTAGAAGGTGCGCCCGCCGGCCACGCACGTCGTCGCTGTCAATTGAAGCTGGCTCCATCATCGCCCATACCGTGTATTAGGAGGTTTGCCGTTCGGACGGGTCCCCCGGGACGCACGCGGCGTCTTGTTTCCGGTAGATAAACCAGAGGTTGCGCACATAAATGAAAATCGTGGCGGCCATGCCCGCCGCGAACACCCACTCCTGACGTTGCGCAAAACAGCCCAACTGCAGCGACGCGGCGACGGCGCTGAGGTACCAAAACGCCGTTGGCACGACGCTCATCTTCTTCCGTTCCGTGACAATCCATTGGACGAGAAACCGCAGCGCGAATAACACTTGCCCCGTGAGGCCGACGCCAAGCCAGAACCACGTGTCGGCGGCCTGAGCGGTGGTAGCCTGTCGTGTGACTTCATATTCGGCGCGCCACGTGAATACAACAAGGCCGAGGGCAACCAACGTGACGCTCGCGAGAAGAACGTGCAGGCCCCCGACGAGGGCGGCGGGCAACGGTTGCTTCTTGCGCCAGATGTGGACAAGGTTCCGTGCATACACGATGAGATTGAAGCACAGGCCCAGCGCGCCGATGGGCGAACGCGTCCGAACGGCGTACGGGAAAAGCAGCAGCACGCCCGCACAGCTCATGTACCAGAACGCGATTGGCATCACGCTCTTTTTCTTGCGTTCGGAAGCGATCCACTGCACATAGAATCGGCCATAGAAAATGAGGCCGCCGGCAATGCCCAGTACCGTCCAAACCAAGGGCAGCGCCGGTTCGCTGGACGTTGCGTCCACGCTACTCGTCCTCCCCCTCGACCCGGAACGTCACATAGCGCTTCCGGAGCCACCGAACGCCGAACAAGTCGTAGATCCCCCGCCACAACCGGTTGTGAATTCCGTATTTCGACGTCCCATGGACGCGGGGATGGTGGGTCACGGGGCACTCGGCTATGGTCAATCCCGCCCGCCGCAGCAGGACGTCCATAAACCGGTGCGCCCCGTTGAACGGCAGAATATGCGCGACGCACCGCCGCCGAAAGGCCTTCGCACCGCAGCCCGCGTCGCGCACGCCGCCCCCAAGCGCCCAACGCCGCACACGGTTCGCCACGCGGCTCGAAACGCGCCGCACCCACGTGTCATGACGATCGACCCGATAGCCGCACACGCAGTCGTACGTTTGCAGGAGTTCGAGCAGCTTCGGGAAGTCGGACGGATCGTTCTGCAGGTCCCCGTCCAACGTCAGAATATACTCGCCGCGCGCACGCCGTAGGCCGGCCACCAATGCCGCGGACTGGCCTCGGTTCTCGAGGAAGTGAATGGGCCGCACGCGCACGTCCACGGCCCGGAGCCCCTCCAGCGCCTCCCGGGTGCCGTCCGTACTACCGTCATTCACCAACACGCACTCGTATTCATACTCGGGCAACGTCTCGAGTACAGCCCGTATCTTCTCGGCCAAGACTTGGACGTTCTCATCCTCGTTGTAAAACGGAACAACCACGGAAACAAGCGGTTTCATGATCTATTCCCTGACACCGTACACAATAAATAGATGGCGTACGCCCGAAACATAAAACAGGACTGGGCCGAGTCGTCTCGAACCTATTGCCGATCCCCAGCCTACCCCTGAAAAAAACTACGGTCAATGCAGTCGAGTACCGGTTCAAGCAATGCCCCAAGGGGATTTGCCGCCGTTTGCATTCCGCTATACAGCCTTGAGCGCCCGGAGCGCCTCGAGGGCCGCCTGAAAATCCCCAGGCGGCGGCGCGGAAAACGTCATCCATTTGCCGGTGCCGGGGTGCTCGAATCCGAGCCGTTCCGCGTGGAGCGCTTGGCCCTCGAGGTCGCTCAACGCAGCCCTGACGGATCTCGGCACCCGCCATTTTGCATAGTCGACCACGCCGTATACCGGATCGCCCAGAACCCGCCTGCCCGCAAACCGAAGATGGACCCGAACCTGATGCGTCCGGCCCGTATCGAGTTCGAGCGCCACCAGCGACGCAATCCCGAACCGCTCGAGCACCTCGTAATGCGTCACGGCGTCCCTTCCCGCGAGCCCCGTCACCGTCATCCGCGTGCGGTCGGC